>NZ_LR732825.1 GCF_902506195.1 Citricoccus sp. K5 | reverse complement strand
TGAAGCGCCCTGGGTTTGGTTCCGAGTCTCACGAAGGAGAATCGGTACATGCCCAAGAAGTTCACCCCTGAGTTCCGCGATCGAGCGGTCCGGATGGTCCTCGACCGACAAGCCGCTGAAGGTGGTCCCAGAGCCGCCTCGATCCGAATCGTGGCCCAGTCCCTGGGCTGCGGCCCGGAGACCTTGCGGAACTGGTGCCGCCGGGCGGAGTCTGCCGACCTCGACGTGGTGGCCGTGACAGGTGATGCGAGCCTGGAGGAAGAGAATCGGCAACTGCGCCGTGAGCTGGCCGAGACCCGCCGAGCGAATGAGATCCTGAAGAAGGCCTCGGCTTTTTTCGCAGCGGAACTCGACCGCCCCACGACGAGATGATCCGCTTCATCGACGAGCACAGGGATCATTTCGGGGTCGAGGCCATCTGCCGCACTCTGGGTGCGACGGAATGTGGGTTCATCACCTCTCGCGGCTACCGGGCCGCCAAGACCCGTCCGGCCTCCGAACGCAGAGTGCGCGACACGGTCCTACTGGAGGAGCTACGGCGGATTCACACGGAGAACTACGGTGTTTACGGGTATCGCAAGATGTGGCATGCCATGCGCCGTGCCGGCTGGGACGTCGGCAGAGACCAGGTCGCCCGCCTGATGAAGGCCGAGGGTTTGGCGGGCGTGCGGCGAGGCCGTAAACCGGTCACCACCAGGCCTGCAGCCGAGCCGGATCACCGTCCTGACTTGGTCAAGCGGCACTTCGCCGCGCAGGCACCCCATCGGCTGTGGGTTGCTGACATCACCTATGTGCGGATCCTGACCGGTTTCTGCTACGTCGCGTTCATTACCGATGCCTGCACCCGCAAGATCGTCGGCTGGGCCGTCTCTGCCAGCCTGCACACGCAGTCGCTGCCATTGCAGGCTCTGGAACACGCGTTGCTGAGCACCGATGCTCGCCTGAGGGGCGGACGGTTGGTGCATCACTCGGACAGAGGCGTTCAGTACGTCAGTCTGGCCTATACCGACACGCTGGCGGATTACGGTGTCTCCGCGTCGGTCGGTTCGGTCGGGGATTCGTACGAT
>NZ_LR732824.1 GCF_902506195.1 Citricoccus sp. K5 | reverse complement strand
ATGAACGGCCACTAGAAAGCCCGTCGAGGGCCGGTGGCTCCCACCCGGCCGGCCGCCGGCTCTCAACGGCCATAGTGGTGGCTCTGAACCACAATATTCAGTGGCTCCCAGAGGTCCGAATACTCACTCCAAGTCTCCGGAGGATTGGGCCCAGCTTCCGTCCGGGTCGGCTATCGTACAGCTCGCTCCCCCGGCCACCAGTGCCGCGTTCTTGCGCGGGCCGAGGTGAGTACCGCGTAGTTTCGGGGACCAGCAGTCTGTGGCCACCGTCTGCCACCCTCGCCGCGCTCGACTCCCGGCAAGATGCAGGTGGCTACTTCAACGTCAAACAGCAGACGGTGTGGAGGTCCTCTTGACCTCCACACCGTCGTGGCGGGGCAGACGCGGACCGCCCACCATTTCTCAATTTCACCTTCACCGTGGGCCCCAGCCCTGGAGTCACCGCACGGTGTAGTTCTCCATGTCGGGGCGCTTGGTCATGTCCCAGTACTCGACATTGAGGAACGGCATCACGAAGACCACACGTCCTCGGGAGTTGCGGTAGTAGGTGGACATTCCCGGGTGGGTCCACACCGTCCTCTCATGGATCTCGTCGACGAGCTCGTTGTACTTTTCCGTCGCCTCCGGTTTCGCGTCGATGGCGTGGTGGCCGCCCTGGAACATCTCCGTCAGCAAGCCGCGGATGTAGCGCATCTGGACTTCCATGAAGAACATGAAGCTGCCGCTTCCCGGGAACGAGTTGGGCCCGCCCAGCATGAAGAAGTTCGGGAACTCGGGGACGGACACGCCCAGGTATGCCTTGGGGTTGTCGTCCTCCCACACCTCCCGGAGCCGCACTCCGTCAACACCCCTGACATCCATAGACGAGAGGAAGCGGGTGGCCTCGAACCCGGTGGCCCAAATAAGGACGTCCGCACCGTACTCCTGACCGGATGCCGAGACCACTGCATCGGGGCGGATCTCCACGACGGACTCATCCACCAGGGTCACATGATCCTTCTTGAGAGCCGCGTACCATCCGTTGTCGAGGAGGATCCTCTTGCCAAACGGAGGATAGTCGGGGACAGCCTTCTCCAGCAGGTCCTCTCGGCCGTGGAGCTGTTCGGTGATGTATTTGGTGAAGTAGGCACGGTGACCGTCGTTGCGGGCATTCACCGACCTTTCGGGATGCTCCCACTCGGGATCGACGCGCAATGCCTCGATCACCTTGTCACCGAACTGCCAGAACAACCTCAACCAGTACCAGGCCCGATAGAGGGCACAGGACTGAAGGAGCAGGCGCAGGTCGTCGGAGATGGGCTGCTGGAACTTCTCGAAGGGGGCGACCCACTGCGGTGAGCGTTGGAAAACCGTCAGTTCGGCGGCCGTGTCCGCAATGGCAGGGACGATCTGCATGGAACTGGCACCGGTTCCCACGATGGCCACGCGCTTACCTTCCAAGTCGATCCCCTCGGGCCACTCGGCGGAGTGAAACACAGTCCCCTGGAAGGAGTCGGCTCCCGGAAGGTCCGGCCTTTTAGGCCGGTTCAGGACGCCCACGGCGCTGATGAGGACATCACAGCGGAGGGTCTCCATAGTTCCCTCGCTGTTGCGTACCTCCAGCACCCATCCGTGGGTGTCCTCTTCATACGTAGAGGTGGACACCTCGGTGCCGAAGCGGATGCGGTGACGGACGCCCAAGGCATCGATCGTCTCGTCAAAGTAGTGGTGCAGGTTGTCACGCAGCTCGAAGTGCTTCGTCCAGTCATTCTGGGCGAAGGAGAACGAATAGAGGTGGCTGGGGGTGTCCACGCCAGCCCCCGGATAGGTGTTCTGCCACCAGTTGCCACCGGCCTCCGGCTGCTTCTCCAGGATGACGTAATCGATGCCCATCTCCTCCAGCTGATGAGCAGCGACAATGCCGGCAATGCCCGCCCCGATCACCACGGCCTGATAGCCCACGGGCGCCTGGACGGAAGGTGTCTGGATTTCAGGGGCATCGGAGACCACCCGCCGGGCGAATTCGGTCGACAGCATGGGACCGTACTGGTCCCCGACCTCCTCCCCCATGCAGATGCTCATCATGCGGGTAACGAGCTCAGGACTGGGCGCTTCGATAGCGGGGTCCTCTCCTGACTGCAGCCGCAGGATGGCGTCGACCCCGGCCTCACGGACTTCTGCCTGAATGGTCTCCGGCAAGCCGCCCGAGTCATGGTCCCCCAGCCCCCGGCCACGGGTGGGAAGATAGGGGTCCTCCAGCCATTTCTCGTCCCCGGTCACCTGAAAGACCAGCATCAGCAGGGCGGGGACGTTCGCAATGGAGACGGCCGTCCGCACCTGCTGCTCGGTGAGCTCGATGTCCTCGTCAATGAGAGAACCAGTATCAGCGACGGCTCTGGTGGCAAGAGTCGGCATAGTGCCACATCCTTCGGATCAGACGGGTCGGTGGTGACCACCCGTGGTTATCAACGTGAGTATTGACCTAGAACCATGGTGAACGCCCGCGCCCCGTTTGTCAACGCTAGAGTTGACAAAAGGCACGCCTCCGGCCGCGGGGGGCCAATCGGCCCTTTAGGTGCGACCGCAACGAGACAGCCCCCCGACCGAAGGCCCGGCGATCCCGGGCCGGCTCACACCGTGCCGGCTCGAGGGCAAGAGCAGAGGAGGTCGATGGGCATGGAGCTGTGCAGCCGCAAGTGAGGGGCTGCGCGTTTCACCCCTCGGGACACCCTTCCACCGGCCGACGGGACACCACCCGGCGGGACAGTCGCTCCGAAGATCTACACCACCGTTGACAACCGGGGGTGATGTAGGCCACTCTGGTGGCCGAAGGTGGAGTGCACCGCCGACAGCCCACGGCAGTTACGCCAACCCCGGCGTGCCGCAAAGAAGGGGATTCAGAATGACGCAGAATGTAATAGGATCAGACACCCAATCCGCAGGAACCGTGCAAGTCATTGACCTGAGGAAATCCCGCAAGGCACTGATTGCAGGGTCAGCCGGCCACGCGGTCGAATGGTACGAATTCGCCATCTACGCCTACATGGCTCCAATTATCGCGCCGCTGTTCTTTCCGTCGGCGGACCCTACGGCCAGCGTTCTGGCGACCTTCTCCCTCTTCGCCCTCGCCTTTTTCCTTCGCCCTGTCGGCGCCGTCGTCTTCGGTCGTATGACCGACCGCCTCGGACGCCGACCGGTGCTGGTTCTCATCATCGGCCTCATGAGCGCTGCCACTGCTCTCATCGGCTTGCTGCCTACTTACGCGCAGATCGGCGTTTGGGCACCCATCTTGCTGACGATGTGCCGAATAGTCCAAGGCCTCTCTGCCGGCGGCGAGGTAGGCGGCGCTGTCTCCCTGGTCGTGGAGTCAGCTCCGGAAGGCAAGCGAGGCATCTACGGTGCCTGGTCCTTTGCCAGTCAAACCCTCGCGTTCGTGCTCGGTGGAGGCGTGGCCACCCTGCTCGCTCTCATCCTTCCCCCCGAGGACCTTAGTTCGTGGGGATGGCGCATCGCCTTCCTGCTCGCTCTCCCCATGGGGGCGGTCGTGCTGTACATGCGCCTCCATGTTGACGAGACGCCCCACTTCAAGAAGATGAAGGCGCAGCAACTCACGAATCCCACGGAGGCGCCGGTACTACGGCGGCAGTCCTTCTCCTACCTCTTGACCACCTTCGGCATTGTTGTGGTCTACAACGCCGTCGGGAACACGTTCATGGTTGGCATGCCGTCGTTCTTGTCCACCAGCTACTCGATGCCCTTGCTGGAGTCTTACCTTCTTGCCGTGATCACCGGGCTGACCGCCGGGCTGACCATGCCGTTCTTCGGCCGACTGTCCGACCGGGTGGGCCGCCGGCCAGTGCTCCTGGCGGGAACAGGAGCCGTCGTCGTGCTGTCCTACCCGCTCTACGCCATGATCTCGACAGGCTTCACGGGCGGGCTGATCGCCCTGATCATCGCTGGCATCCTGATTGGCGCCGTCGGCGGACCCATGCCAGCCCTGCTTTCCGAACGGTTCCCCACCCGCAGCCGCGCCACCGGCCTGTCCCTGACCTACGCTTTGTCCGTCGCCCTCTTCGGGGGGACAGCTCCGTACATCATCATCTGGCTGGCGGACATCACCGGCGACTCCCTGTCAGCGGCCTACTACACCCTCGGCTGTGCAGTCATCAGCCTCATCGCGCTGCTATGCGTGAAGGCACGCCATCGCAACGACCACCTGGGCGAACTACAGGACTGATCTCACCCGGAGCCAAGGCAAGAGGAGCCGCGGATCATCATGATCCGCGGCCCCTCCCTTGGTGCAGGAAGCTTCTGCTGCACTCACGCTGGGGTGCGTTCGGCAAACCTTGCGATCTTCGCCTGCGTCCCGGCACTGGAGGCCATGGCGGCGATGCTCTCGAGTTCGTTCTCCAGGTGACGCTCGTAGGTGACGGGCTCCCCCGGGCTCAACAGCTTCTTCGTGGGCCCTATGACCTCGGCCGAGGCCACCAAGTCCCGTGCCAGCTCACCCGCACGCTCTTGGAGACGCTCCTTCTCGACGACCTCGCTCACCAGACCCCAGTCCAGGGCCTCCTGGGCCCCGACGATCTTGCCCGCCAGACACATTTGGGCAGCACGACGCGGCCCAACGACCCGCGGGAGGAAATAGGGACGCTGGACCGCTCTTGACGGTTGGCCGAACTCCCCCGGTTTCTCCAGGAATTCGCCGGTGCAGCAACCGCGCCATCTGGTCTTATTTGCCTGTCTCGTTCGCTGGTGTCTTGATGAGCTGGGAGCTACCGAGTTGTTGAGACAAGGAACGGGTTCCAGGGGCTGGGGTATGCGCGTTACCGCCAGAAGGAGATGCCGCCGCGCCGAATCCGATGAGCGGCTGGCGATGCTCGCGCCTATAGGGACGTGCCCGCGAGCCGCCCGGCCACGCCGCTGGTGTCACTTCGCCCGGTGGCTCGGTCCTCGACAAGATGGCGCCTCGAGCCTTGCTGTTGGACCGGACCAAGCGGCGCTCCGGACCGCCCCCGACGGTCGCCGGGGTGCGCGTTCGCCATGGAGGAAACGACGGGCCGGAGGGTTTCCCGCGGAGGCAGAGAGACATAGGGTTGAAGGACTTGATCGCCGACAGAAGGGAGTGCCCATGGGACTCGGAGACAAGATCAGCAACGCGACCGACAAGGCGGTCGGAGGTGCCAAGGACAAGCTCGGCGATGCCACCGACAACCCCGATCTGCAGGCAGAGGGCAAGGCCCAGAACACCGAGGGCCACGCCAAGCAGGCCGGCGAGAGCGTCAAGGACGCTGCCAAGGACGTCAAGGACGGCCTGAAGTAGTCAGGCACACCCTCTGAACCAGCGGCTGCGGCCCCGGAACCCGTCATGGGTCCGGGGCTGCAGTGCGTTCGGGGCGGTGGTGGGCCCGCCGCAGGCGCCAGACCGCACGACCCGGCGATACGGGCTATGTCGAGACCGGAAGGTCGCGGATGCGACGGTAGAGCGTGGCTCGGGACATGCCCATGTCCCGAGCCACCTGAGCCGCGGGCCGGCCGGCTTCGACCAGGTGGGCGGCGCTGCGGATCTGAGAATCGGTGAAGGTCTGGCGCCGTCCGCCGAGGTCCTGGCCGGCGGCCCGGCGCTTTGCCACGGAGTCGGTGATGCGTTCGCGCTTGATCTCCAACTCCATCTGGGCAAGAGCGGCCATCACCGTGAAGACCATGGAACCCATCGGGGTGTGAGTGTCGACGTCTCCCCCACCGAGGTTCAGCACCCGCAGCCCCGCGCCTCGTTCTCGGAGGGTCTCGGCGAAGGCGAGCATGTTCTGGGTCGACCTACCCAACCGGTCCAACGTGGTGATCACCAAGGTGTCGCCTTCCTGCAGGGCGGCCACCGCCTTGTCGAACTTCGGCCGCGAGGCCCGAGCACCGGACACCCCGTGATCGACGTACAGGTCATCGCGCCGCACCCCGGCCGCGAGCAGGTCCTCGACCTGCCGGTCGGCGTCCTGCCGGCGGGTGGAGACCCGCGCGTATCCAATGAGCGAGTGTCTCGCAACCAACGTTGAGTACACGATTCTAGTCGCTTAGAGATTGCGCGGATAGGGGCTCAGCGCCATTGGTACTGCTTGACAGGGCGGTCATCCCACCGGAACCGGGTCCATGATTCTTTGAGCAGGCGGCGGATCACGATGATGGCGTTGGCCAGGTGC
>NZ_LR732823.1 GCF_902506195.1 Citricoccus sp. K5 | reverse complement strand
TACGATTGTCAGTCTGTTTCTGCCGCGTCCCGCAAGGATGAGGTAGTCCTGGCCGGAGTGTTCTGACCCTTGCTTACGATTGGCCCGTAGGGTGCCTTGGCGTTGATCTGTCGAGCCTCCGGCCGGGCGCAGTACCGCTGCCGCCGGATCGGGCGTGACCTGATAGGAGCCTGGAGCCTCGTCAAAGCGTCCCCATGACAGTCCTGTCCACCCGCCGGCGACAGCGTGAGACCACGCTAACCGGTGAAGGAGACAGCACCCCATGGAACAGATCGAGCCCGCCCGTTCCGGGCACGTCGTGATCGGCGTCGATACCCACAAGCACATTCATGTCGCCGCGGTGATGGACTCGATCGGCGGGGTCCTGGCGACCCTCACGATCGCGACCGACACTGCGGGGTTCAAGCAGTTGCTCGAGTGGGCGTCGTCATTCGGGAAGATCATCGCGTTCGGAATCGAAGGCACCGGCTCCTATGGTGCCGGGCTGACCTCGTTCGTCCGCCGGAACGGACACAAGGTCGTCGAGGTCTCCCGGCCCGATCGGCGGCTGCGCCGGCTGAACGGGAAGTCCGACACGCTCGACGCGGAGAACGCCGCCAGGGCAGTACTTGCCGGGTTCGCGACTGCGGTCCCGAAGACCGCTGACGGGGTGGTGGAGATGATCCGGCAGCTGAAAGTCGCCCACGATACCGCGGTGAAAGACCGCACCGGGGCGATGGTGACGCTCAAGGCGCTGCTCGTCCACTCGGACGAAGAGCTACGGCGCGAGACGGCACGGAAAACGCAGAAGATGATCGCCCGTCACTGCGCCGCGCTCCGCCCACGCGGATTAGAGACGCCAGAGGACGCGAACCGGCACGCACTCCGATCGATCGCCAGACGCTGGATTGCCTTGAACGAGGAGATCAAAGACCTTGAAGCGCAGATCGAGCAACTCGTCGCCCAACGCGCCCCGCACCTGCTGGACGAGTTCGGCATCGGCGTCGATACCGCCGCAGAGATCCTCATCGTCGCCGGGGACAATCCTGAACGGATCCGCAGCGAAGCCGCATTCGCGAAGCTCGCCGGGATCAGCCCCGTGCCGGCAGGTTCCGGGATGACCAGCGGGAAGCACCGCATCAATCACGGCGGGCACCGTCAACTCAATGCCGCGATCTACAGAACCGTGATCGTCAGGATGAGATTCCACGAGCCAACAATCGCCTACGTCACCCGCCGCACAGCCGAGGGCAAAAGCAAACGCGACATCATCCGCTGCCTGAAACGCTACGTGATTCGAGAGGTCTACCACCTCGTCAAAACCGACCCAAGAACGGGCGAAATCGCGAGTTGACAACTATAGGAGCATCAACGCCCTGGC
>NZ_LR732822.1 GCF_902506195.1 Citricoccus sp. K5 | reverse complement strand
CCCTCTCTGTCAACCTCGGTGTGAGCCACCACTGGGGTGGCGCCGAGGGAGGCAGTGATGGTGGGTTTCACGGCAGTTGAAAGGCGTGGCTTCGTGTTGGAGTACCTGGATCTACCGCATGGGTCGAAGACGAAGTGGCTGACCGAACAGCCCTTTTCGCCGAACACGTTCAAGCACTGGCGGCTGGCGTATCTGGGAGGGTCCCTTGACCACGGTCTGGTGCCCCGGAATGCTGAAACGGTGACGAATTCAGGGCATCGGCTCAGGCAACTGGAAAAGGACCTGCAGCTGAAACAGGCCGAGGTGGAGAAGATCCGAGACCAGAATGACAAACTCCAGGCCACCAACGAGGCCCTGGGAAAAGCTATCGGGCTTATGCAGAAGTGGAGCGAGCATACGCCCGGGCAAACCCCGACTCCGACCGAGCCGCAGGACTGATCGAGAACGAACGGGATCTGGTTGGTGAACTGACAGATTCCGGTGGGCTCTCCGAACGCGGGGCCCTCGGGCTGATCGGGGTGGCCCGTTCCACCTGGCATTACCGGCGCCATCCGCGCCCCGGTGTCCCGGCCCCAGTCCCGCACGCGGACCGGGGCCAACCCCAGTCGCTTACCGACGCCGAGCGGGCCCTGGTGGCCGGACGCATCCTGGCCGCCTGGCAGGCCGGGGAATCGGTGGACCAGGCCTACGCCACCGCCTGGGACGAAGGGGTCTATGCCGGCTCCCAGCGGACCTGGTGGCGGATCGCCGCGACACTGGACCAGGGCCAACGCCCTGGCGGACCAGGCACAAGATGCGCTGCCGGGGACCGGGATCGGCCGGCCCCGCAGTTGCTGGCGACCGGGCCGAACCAGGTCTGGTCCTGGGACATCACCGACTTCAAGGGTCCCTACAGCCGTCAGGTGTTCAAGGTGTACTCGGTCATCGACATCTACTCGCGCAGGATCGTGGCCTACCGGGTCGAGGACCGCGAGGCCGACCGTCTGGCCGTTCAAATGTTCGCCGCCGCCTTCACCGCCGCCGGAACCGCCCCGGGCTACGTGCACGCCGATAACGGGGCCGTGATGCGCTCGAACGCGTTGGCCGGGTTCTTGGCAGGCCACGGGGTCGAACTGACCCACAACCGGCCCTACGTCTCCAACGACAACCCATACTCGGAATCCGAGTTCCGGACCCTGAAGACCCGGCCGAACTACCCCAAGGTCTTCGCCGATCTACCGTCCGCTCGGGACTACGTCGATGCACATGTGGTGTGGCACAACACGACCCACCGCCATGGCGGAATCGCTCTGTTCACCCCGGACCAACTCCACGACGGGACCTGGATCCAAGCCCACCGCCGGCGCCACACCGTTCAGCAGGCCTACTACCTGGCCCACCCTGCCCGATACCGACATCGGGTGCCGACTACCGCGATGCCACCGGCCTGGTCAGGCATCAATCACCCGGGACCAGAACCCGAACAACACCGGAACTGGCTCCAAACAGGTTGACAGACGCCGG
>NZ_LR732821.1 GCF_902506195.1 Citricoccus sp. K5 | reverse complement strand
TGAATATTCGGAGTACTGAGGTCCACTCGTATTGGGGTTGGGAGCCGGTGGCCGGTTGACGCATTTGCTGTCTTCGGAGCCACCGTTATTGTCGTTCGGAGCCACCTGCTTAGGCTCCTTCCGCCGGGTGTAAAGGGCACCCGGCGGAAGGAGCAGTTCTCAATGGTAAGGAAGATTAAGGCCAAGCTCGTGCTGCGGTTGCGGGCCGAGGGTCTGTCGGGACGGGCGATCGCTGCCTCACAGCGGATCTCGCGGAACAGTGTGGCAGCGGTGCTGGAGGCTGCCGATGCGGCAGGGGTGCGATGGGACGACATCGCCGACCGGCCCGAGACCGAGGTGTACTCGATGGTGTTCCCCGGCCGCGGGGAACACGAGAGCGTCTACGCCCAGCCAGATTTCGAGAAGGTTCACCGGGAACTGTCCCGGGTCGGGGTGACGCTGAAACTGCTGCACGGCGAATATCTCGATGCCTGTGCCGCCGCCGGGGATCCGGCGATGGGCTACGACCGGTTCTGCAAGTCCTATCAGCATCACCTGCTGGTGGCCGGGCTGGCCTCGAGGGTGGGGCACAAGGCCGGGCAGACGGTCGAGGTCGACTGGTCCGGACCCACGATGCAGCTGCTGGACACAGCCACCGGCGAGCTGACGAGGGTGTATTTGTTCGTGGGGTGTCTGCCGTTCAGCCGGTACTCCTTCGTCGAACCGACCCTGGACATGAAGCAGGACACCTGGCTGCGGGCCCACGTGGCGATGTTCGAGGCGTTCGGCGGCAGCGTGCCGCGGATCGTGCCGGACAACCTCAAGACGGGGGTTATCAAGCATCCGGCCGAGGGCGAGATCGTGCTGAACGACGCCTATCGGGAGATGGCCGCGCACTACTCCGCCGCCGTGCTCCCGGCCAGAATCAGGGCACCCAAGGACAAACCCAGCGCCGAGAACACCGTCTGGCATGTGGCGATGCGCGTCATCGCCGAGCTCAGGGACCAGAACTTCGCCACGTTGGCCGACCTCAAAGCGGCGATCATCGACCGGGTGGCCGCCTACAACCAGGAGTCGTTCCAGAAGCGGCCAGGCTCCAGGGCCAGCGTGTTCGCCGCCGAGGAGGGCCCCCTGCTGCGGCCGTTGCCAACGGTGGCCTATGAGATCAGCCGGTGGGTCTACGGCCGCAGGGTCGCGAAGAACGGGCACGTCACCTTCGGCCGGAACTTCTACTCCGTTCCATACACCCACGTCGGGGCCAAGGTCGATCTGCGTCTGACGGACACGATGCTCGAGGTCTACCGCGGCCCCGAGCGGTTGGCCAGCCACCTGCTGCTGCCCGAGAACGTGGTGAATGAGTACCGCACCCATGACGCCGATCTGCCGGCCGGGCCCGGCTACCGGCAGTGGGACCCGGACCGGGTGCGGGACTGGGCCACCCGCGTCGGAACGTCTGCGGTGGTCGTGGTGGAGCGGATCTTCGAGTCCGTGCCGGTCGCCGAGCAGGGCCTGGACCCGGCCCTGGCGGTGCTGCGGCTGACCCGCCGCTACTCCGCCGAGCGGGTGGAGGCGGCCTGCTCTCTCGCGCTGGCCGGCCGGGTCAGGTCCCCGCGGTATGCGCACCTGCGCCCGATCCTGGAGACCGGGCAGGACAAGACACCCGGCAGAACACCATCGCCAGGGGCCGCGACGGCCGAGGAGCCCGGTGGCTACGTGCGTGGGGCCTCCTACTACGCGGCAGGAGGCACTCGATGAGCCGGATCGACACCGAGACCAAGCGCAAGCTGCGCGAGATGGGAGCCGCCACCTTGTTGGAGGCCCTCGAGGCCCAGGACGAGACCCTCGTGATGGGACTGGGGTTCGAGGACAAGATTCGGCTGGCCGTGGACGAGGCTCACTCTTCGTTCAACCACGCCAAGGTTGAGGGGCTGATCCGGCGGGCCGGGCTGCGCTACCCGAACGCTGACCTGCGCCGGCTGGATCTGCTCACCGAGCGCGGCCTGGACCAGGGCGTGATCGCACAGCTCGGGACGTGTTCGTTCATCGACCGGCAGCAGAACGTCGTGTTCCAGGGCTTCACCGGCTCCGGGAAGTCCTACCTGGGCTGCGCGCTGGCCAAGCAGGCCTGCCAGCACCGGATCCGCGCCCACTACATCCGGATGCCCGACCTCGAAGAAGCCTGGGCCCTGGCGAAGGACAAGCCCCTGGGCTCCACGAAGTTCCTGAAAAAGTACGCCGCGTTCACGCTGTTGGTCATCGACGAATGGCTGTTGGACCATCCCGACGAGTCGATGCGGAGCATGCTGCTGGAGCTGCTGGAGCGCCGCTACGGGAACACCTCGACCGTGTTCTGCACCCAGTACGCACAGAAGGACTGGCACCAGCGCCTGGGCTCCGGAGTGCACGCCGACGCCATCATGGACCGCATCGTGCACAACACCCTCTGGATCGAGACCGGCAGCTACAACATGCGCGAACACACCGCCATGAACGGCCACTAGAAAGCCCGTCGAGGGCCGGTGGCTCCCACCCGGCCGGCCGCCGGCTCTCAACGGCCATAGTGGTGGCTCTGAACCACAATATTCAGTGGCTCCCAGAGGTCCGAATACTCAC
>NZ_LR732820.1 GCF_902506195.1 Citricoccus sp. K5 | reverse complement strand
CCTGAGGGGCGGACGGTTGGTGCATCACTCGGACAGAGGCGTTCAGTACGTCAGTCTGGCCTATACCGACACGCTGGCGGATTACGGTGTCTCCGCGTCGGTCGGTTCGGTCGGGGATTCGTACGATAACGCCCTGGCTGAAGCCGTGAATGGCCTCTACAAGGCGGAGATCATCCACTCTCGTCGGGTCTGGCCCTCGGTCACGGCCGTGGAGATGGCCACCATGGACTGGGTGCAGTGGTGGAACACCCGCCGCCTGCACGAGAGCCTCGACTACCGGACTCCGGCAGAAGTCGAGGCCGCCTACACTCAACAACGGACGGCCGCGCCCGCGGTGGTCTAGCCACGGAACGAAACCCAGGGCGCTTCAGAGCGCTGTTCTGGAATGACCCGGCGATGGGGGGCCTGCTAGGGCACGGATACACTGGCCAAGTGCTTGCCAGAGAACTCCTTCAGTGCGCTCAGTGCGGGTACCGCGACACATCCGAAGCGGATCTCGGTTACTCCGACCACTGGCGCGACTAGATCTACGAGCGGCTATAACGCCGCCCCTACATCTACAAGCGCGAGACCGTAACCGGAGTGCGCGGATTCATTCCGCTTCGCTGTATCTGCACGAACCTCTAACACCGGCACGCCTAGCCAACTCAGGTTCGCGGTAGGCTGGGGCGGTCGCACAGCAGAGGGGGAGCCTTGTTTAAGACACCGGGACCGGCGTGGGCAGTAGCCGTCGCGCCATCGGGCCTCTCTCGTTTGGTCGCGTTGGTATATTGGACTTTCGCCATTATTGGCCTCGGCATTGGTCTGGCGATGGAGTCAATAAATGCCGCCGCGATAGTCCCCGTCATCGGGATCTTGGTCTGGATTTATATCCCAAGGGACAAGAATCTTCTCCCGAGGCGGTGGATGCTGCTGCTGGCAGCGTTCATGTTCTCCTCGGTCCTGCCCACCAGCTTGGGTGCGCCATTGCAGATCCTGGTTCTGGTCGGAGCATTCGCCGAGTGGTTCTTGAATTCGCGCAACCGGCGCGGTAGCAACCTGATATTTCTTCTCACGCTCGTAACGGTGGCCTACTGGGCGTTGCTTATCTTCCATCCGAACGTTCCCGAGATGGCCACCGGCATCCTCGGGTTTCGGAAGACCGCCGCCGCGCTTGGCGGCCTGGTACTTGGGTGCGCCCTGCCGATAAACCAGCGGCTGCATGCGGAACGGTACGTCGCGCTACTTCTGACTGGCGCACTCGTAGTCTCGATCATTGGGCATCTTTGGATACCCGCGATCCCGGCCCTCGTGGACCGCGGCGACGCCGACATCTATACTGCGCTCTATGCCGGTGAGGCGCGACTGGAAGGCATCTTTGCAGGCCCATTCCATGCCGCTGCCGCCGGCGTGCTGCTGACCGGCTGGGCCTTGGTTCGCTTCAAGGGAGGCGGCTGGCTGGCGAAGGTCGGCCTCCTGGTCGGTTTGCTCGCTACGTACCTGACACTCGTCCGGGTCGCCTACGTCGCTGTGGCCCTGTGCATCGTCGCCATCATCATCATGTCAACCTCGTTCACCCTCTTCCTCAAGCGCTTCTGCGCCTTCGCGGCCCTGGGAGTGTTGGTTGTGGCGATGGCCGAAGCCTTCGGGCTGAGGGTCATGGACATGGCCGCATCGATTCTTGACTTCGGCAGTGATACTCGCTTCCTGAACAGGTTCGCAGGCTACGAACACGCCTTCTCGATGATCAGCGAGTCGCCGTTCACTGGGTGGGGGGCTGGCTCTGCCGGCGATACCCTCGGGACAGCGTTCGCCCTTGGTGATCATGTGACCCCCCACAACCTCGCACTGAAGGTGCTCGTAGAGGGTGGCCTGATCGGTGGACTGCTGTGGCTCGCGCTGTTCATCGCCGTCTGGCGTCGCCTGGACCGCACCACCAAGGAAAGCCAGGTAGCGGTCGTCGCTCTCGTCGGACTGCTCACCTTCGGGCTCACCGGTTCAGCCATCGAAGCACTGCCCGTCACCTACTTCCTTTTCATCCTGGTTGGCCTTGGAGTTCAAGAGCGACCAGTGCAGAGCCTCAAGCCCGAAGCGCGGCACCCGCAAGCCGACCAGGCGACTGGTTGCAAGCGCACGCTACTGACCTGTCAGACCTTGGCCAGAACCTCGCCGTAGGGCAACACGGCCACACCTTTGGACGCATTTTGGTCCGGGATCTGGCGGAAGTTCTCGCGGTCGAACTGGTCGGCACCCGGGATGGACGGGGCCTCGGTGATGATGTGGAACGTCAAGATCAGCCGCGCCTTTACAGCTACCGCCTTGTCCACGAGCTCCCTCATACCGGCCACCGTGTCAGTGTTGAACACCAGCCGGGTCCGCACCCAGTAGGGGTCTACCGGGGGCAGGGTCTCGAAGTTCATGTCCCTGGTGGTGGTGCGCCCAGTTGTGAAGTACTCGGCGATGATCGGCAGCGCGTACCTGTTGTGGCCACCCTGGGATATGCGATGTGCTCGGTTTGAAACCCGTTGCGCGCCGCCCACTGCTGCACCCCGTCCAGTTCGCGGCGTAGCTGGTCGGCCGGAACGGTTGTGAAGTTCGATCCGCCGGCTATTGAGTTGGCGTGACAGGCGATTTCCCAATCGTCGGCGTGCATCTCCTGCAGCTGGCCCAGGGTGGTGTGTTCCGGGTTAGTCACTGAGTCCGCGATGCAGGACAGCGTTCCCCGCATAGGCGCGGAGGCACTGGTATCGGTGGTTGTCATCGAACACGATGGACACGGCCCCAAGGGGATCAGGCGGGCCACCTCGTCTACGGACACGTCCACTTTTCCGAAGCGGAAGAGAACTGGGGTGCTGCTGTTGGACTGCACTCGGAGCCGGACGTAGTCGATGTTCGCCTTGGAGGGGGTAGCGCCGTCCAGCCGGGCTTCTACCCAAGGCAGGGTGACCTAGGCCCATTTGCCGCCGGCGGTGTAGTGCCAGCCGGGGGTGTCAGTGCGAGGCATGTTGTTGAAGATCGTCCATCGGAAGTACTGTGCCATCCCTGCCGGTCCGGCGTAGACGGTGATGTTCCCGGCTCGCTCGAATTCGTCGTCGGCGTCCCCGGTGCGGAATCGGATGCGGAGCACCTTCGACTGATCGAGAGACAACCCGAGCCCCGTCTTCTCGATGAATGCGGGCGTGGTTCCGGCGGGCTGGATGGTGGCAGCTTGGGTGCCGGCGTCGTAATACCGGTGATGTGGCCGGGTAGGGTCTTAGTCGTCGCGGCAGTGAGTCCAAGCGCGGCTGCGACACCTGTTTGTCGGAACTAGGGTTCCGGCCGGTGCATGACGAAGGCCCCGGACGGTGGCGGGGCCTCAGGGTGGCGGAGCGTGTTGGTCCGTGGTCGTGGCCAACCTCGCGGGGAAGTCTATAGTTGCTCGCCGCGATTGTTTGGAACGGGCTTGCGGAACATGGTTCCGACTCGTTGGGCCAACTTGTGGCTTGGCGACTCGATGAGCTTGTAGAATACCCGTCCCGCAAACAGCGACAACGGGATTCCGACGAGCGCCACAAGCCACGCCTCCCCCCGGGCCGAAGATGTACGCAAGCGCGATCACGATGGGCTCTTGGGTCAAGTAGAGGCTAAAGGAGATGAGGCCTAGCCACTGGCATAGGCGGGACTCTACCTCGAAGACGCGCCCGGTGAGTGGTTGCTCTGCAACCTCCCCGTATCCTCCGATGCGGAGCGGGTCGGAGGAGGCCACGAAGTCCACGACCTCGGCCGTCTTGACGGGCACTCCCAATGGTGCTCAGGTCCGGCCGTCCGATGAGGTGTAGAAGTACAGCTCCGACCCGCTGTTCCCGTTGTCTGAATCGAAGGCGACCCGGACCCACAGGGGCGACCCGTTGGGCACCTTGGCCAGTAGTACGAGCGAGGACTCCGCGGTGAACGCGGAGGACCCGGTGAGTGACCATCGGAAGATCAGCCCTCCAAGGTTGTTCAGCTCGAACTTGAACTGGGGACCGCCAGTGTCCTTCCCTCGGGACACGAGCGTCATGGTGGTTCCTGGGCCGGGCGTGGGAGTCCAGTCGTCCATGGCGAGCAGGACTCGCACGTCCAGATCGTCTGCGATCCGGAAGGCATCACCGGGGGCGCTGATTGTTGCTGCCGTCCCCGTGAACTGCATGGCCGGGGTGACCGGCCCTGCGCCCTGTGTTGCCAGGGCGGTGGTCGCGGAGTCCGTTTTGGCGACCTCTACGGCCGCCACTACGGTCCGCGCCTCATCTACAAATTCCCCGGACTGGGCCACAATCTGTCCGTTTAGTCGAGTTTCGAAGCGAAGAGATTGCCATAGGCAACTGCTGGGTACCGTAGACGAAACAGTCATTCCGGTGTTGAGGTATACGCGGGCATAATTCATTTTCACTATTTGCCGACCACGCCCCTTGGAGAGATCAGACGTGAACACCGCGTACACCGGCACGGCCGTGCGGGCAGCCGAGAAACCCCTGCTCGATGCCGGCCAGGGCGAAGCGCTCATGCGCCGCGCCGCGTGGGGGCTGGCCGCGTGGGTGGTGCGTGAGTTGCGATCGCGCGGGCCAGTGGCCGGCTCCACGGTGGCGGCACTGGTCGGAACCGGGAATAACGGGGGAGATGCACTGTGGGCACTGTCCTTCCTGCGCCGCCGCGGCGTGGATGCCGTGGCCGTACCGACCGGAGGTCGGATGCACGAGGTCGGGCTGGACGCCTTTCGCCGCGCTGGCGGGAGGGTGGCGGATCGGATCCCCGATAACGCCGCGATCCTGATCGACGGGGCACTGGGGACCGGTGCACGTGGTGGCTGGGAGCCGCCGCGCGTGCCGAAGGGGGTGGCCGTCGTCGCCTGTGACCTGCCCTCCGGGGTGGACGCGGACACCGGTGAGGTGGCCGGGGGAGTGATACCGGCTGATCTGACCGTGACCTTCGGGACTCTCAAGACCGGGCTGGTGGCCGGCGCCGGCGCCCACGCCGCCGGACGGGTGGAAGTCGTGGACATCGGCCTCGAACCGTACCTGGGAGAACCTGACGTCTCCTCACTGGAGCGCGACGATGCGCTCGCGGTCTTCGCACCGCCTGCCTGGGACGACCACAAGTACCGCCGCGGGGTGCTCGGGGTGTGTGCTGGCTCAGAGCAGTACCCGGGAGCCGCCGTGTTGGTGTGTTCGTCCGCGCTGGCCTCTGGACTGGGCATGGTGCAGTACGCCGGACCGCAGCGGGCGGCCGACCTGGTTTTGACGGCCCACCCAGAGGTGGTGGCCGGTTCGGGTGTGGAGGGGAAGGCCCAGGCCTGGGTCGCCGGACCGGGATTGGGGTCCGACGACGAGGCCCAGTCTCGGCTCGCCGAGGTCGTCCAAGCCTGCGTGGATGGCGGTCTGCCGCTGGTCTTGGATGCCTCGGCGCTGGGGTTGGCAACCCTGGATCAACTGTCTCGGCTGCGGAGCGCCGGGTGTGAGGTGGT
Source organism: Citricoccus sp. K5 (assembly GCF_902506195.1). Lineage (NCBI taxonomy): Bacteria > Bacillati > Actinomycetota > Actinomycetes > Micrococcales > Micrococcaceae > Citricoccus > Citricoccus sp. K5. The sequence goes on along the minus strand of NZ_LR732820.1, from coordinate 11,744 downwards.
GCTGACGCCGCACCAGGGGGAGTTGGTGAAACTCGTGGACCGGCTCGTGCCGGACATCGCCGACGGCTTCGCGGACCTGGCGAAAGCCGACCCCGTGGCCGCCGCGCGCCGCACGGCCGAGGCGCTGGCCGTCGTCGTCCTTCTCAAGGGCTCCACGACGGTGAGTGCCGCGCCCGACGGTAGGGCCCTGGTGCAAAACGAGGGTGGGGCGGAGCTGGCGACCGCCGGTACCGGGGACTGCCTGGCCGGGCTGGTGGGTTCGGCCCTGGCTCGAAGCAGGCCCGGTGGACCGGGTGCCACGGTAGAGAAGGCGGCTGCGGCCGCCTGGCTGCACGGGACGGCTGGATCGAAGGCGGCCAGTGACGGGCCTTTCGGTGCTTCCTCGATGGCCGGTGCCGTGCGTCGTGCCCTCACTGGGCGGTAGCTGACAGTTCCCCGGCCATGTACCGGCCGCACCGTTTCGGCTTGAATGAGGCGCACATGGCAGTGATATGTTGCGACGTCACCGAGACCATCTCGAGAGTGAGGGGTGCACGTGTCTGAAGAACAGAAACGCATCAAGTACCGAACCGAATACATCAAGCGGCAGAGGTTCTCCACTCGTCAGCTGCAGATCGGGGCGATCGTCCTGGTGGTGGTCGTCATCGCCGTTCTGATTGGAGTGATCCTGACCATCCAGTGATGCCGGTGCCCAGGCTGTGATGGCGAGGGAACGAGGCGGTGATCAATTTTCACCGCCCCGTTTCGCTGCCTTCGGTGGTCAGCGGCTGAGGAAGCCGAGCAGGGCGGCGTTGAACTCGTCCGCATGGGAGACGTTCAGGCCGTGCGGTGCCCCGGGGATCACCACGAGCTCACTGTGGGGGATGGCCTGGTGGGTGCGCTGGCCGGAGCCCTCGAGGGGCACCACACCGTCGGCGTCGCCGTGGAGAACGAGCGTCGGCACCGTGACCTGCTCCAGGTCCTCGCGGAAGTCCGTGGCGCCGAAGGACGCCATGCACTCCAGTGCGGCCAGCTTGTTGGCCTGCAAGCACATCCCGATCGCCTCCTGGCGCTGTGCCTCGCTCACGCAGAGGGTGTCCCCGGCGCTGAAGAAGTCCGTGGTGAAGCCGTCGAAGAACTTTTCCCGGTTGGCGGTCAGTTGTGCCGCCATGGCCGCGGCCGCGGTCTTCTTCAGCGGTCCGTCGGGGTTGTCGGAGGTGTGCAGCATGTAGGGCGTCACCGCCGCGGCGAACACCACCGAGCCGATGCGGTCGCTGCCGTGTTTCGCGAGGTAACGAGCCACCTCGCCGCCGCCCATGGAGAACCCGACCAGGACGGCGTCGTGCAGGTCCAGGGCCTCGATCAGGGCGGCCAGGTCGCCGGCCAGCGCGTCGTACGTGTACGGGTGCTGCGGTTCGGACTGCCCGAAGCCGCGGCGGTCATAGGTGATGACTCGGTGACCGGCGGCGGTCAGCGAGCCGACCTGGTCCTTCCAGGACTGTCCGTGCAGCGGCCAGCCGTGGACCAGGACCACTGGCCGCCCGGTTCCTCCGGTGTCCTCGTAGTGCAGCTGGTTCTCGTTGGCGCCGGTAACGGTTGCCATGTGTTGTGGCCTTTCCTTGATGGATCCGGGAGCTGGCGCGCCTGAATCGGCACCCGCCACTCCTGACTGAGACATGACGAGGCCGGGCCGCCTCAAAGGACAGCCCGACTCAATCGTCAGCGGGAGTCCTCCGCCTGCGGCTACTTCTCGCCGCCCTGTTGGTCGCCACCCTGCTGGTCCTTGTCCTTCTTGCTGTCGACGAAGTCCTGGGCCTTGTCCTTGGCCTGGTCGACCTTCTCGGGGTTGTCCTGTCCGTACTGCTTGGCCTTGTCAGCCGCGTCCCCGATTCCCGACATGGCACTTCCTTCCCTCGTTCCGCACCGCGGCACCCGTTCTGATCGCCACGGCCTGACGCGTCCATGATGTGGTCTGGCATGCCCCGAGTCCACCCCTGAGGCGAAGCCGGTCCGCACCCGCTCGCGAATGATTGCCTCCCGCAGGGTAGATGAGGAACCCTGAGCCCACGTTGGCGATTCGACCCCACCACGAGGGGCCCCAACCATGAGGAGCGCATCATGAGCACCGAGAATCCATCCGGATCCACCACACCCCGGGGACGGCGAGATGAGCTCGTCACCGCGGAGAGACAGAAGTTCGGCGGCATGAAGATCGGCGCGGCCTTCTTCGGCTGGCTGGCCGCCACCGGCATGGCCGTGCTGCTCGCCGCAGTGCTCTCGGCCATCGGCGTCGGTGTGGGCCTGGCGACGGGCACCGATGCCGGGCAGGCCACCGAGCAGGCTACCCAGTCACCCACCGCCGTAGGCGTCACCGGTGCGATCATCCTGGCCGTCATCCTGCTGATCTCCTACCTCAGCGGTGGCTACGTGGCCGGGCGGATGGCCCGCTTCGACGGCGCCAAGCAGGGCATCGCCGTCTGGTTGTGGGCGATCGTCATCACCATCATCCTGGCGGTCGTGGGCCTGGTGGCCGGCAGCCAGTTCGACCTCGTGGGTCAACTGGGCAGCCTGACCGGCATGCCCATCGAGGCAGAGGCCTTGACCACCGGCGGCATCATCGCCCTCGTCGTCGCCGTGCTGCTGGCGCTGGCCGGAGCAGTGCTGGGCGGCATCCTGGGCATGCGTTACCACCGGAAGGTGGACCAGTACGGGGCCGACCACCACCGCGGCGGAGACCGCTGACCGGTACCGCTCTGCGCCAATGGCAACTGACCGTGGCGCAACCCTCGCCGGGGAACTGGCCACTCATTACTCTCCCGAACTACAGGCCGTTTGGACATCAGGGGCCAGGGCCGTCTATCGGAAGGACACCCCATGACGCTGAACCCGGATCACCCCACAGAGCAGGGCGGCGGGCCGAGAGACGCCGCACAACAGGAGGCCGGACGCTTGGGCTCGGAAGCCCAGAGCGCGGCCCGTGACGTGGCGGACACCGCCCAGGAGGAGGCCGCCCACCTCAAGGACGAGACGATGACCCAGGTCAAGGACCTGGCGGATTCGGCCAAGCAGGAGGCCTCGTCCCAGTTGTCCACGCAGAAGGACCGTCTGGCCGCCCAGTCCCGCACCGTCTCGGACGACCTCGAGCGCATCTCCCGCGGGGAGAAGCCCGAATCGGACCTGGTGAACCAAGCGGTCTCGAAGCTGTCGGAACGGGCCCGCCATCTTACGGAGCAGCTGGAGTCCAAGGAGCCCATGGACCTGCTGGATGACGTCCGACGGTTCGCGGCCCGCCGCCCCGGGACGTTCCTGGCAATCGCGGCCGGTGTCGGGCTCGTGGCTGGCCGTCTCTCCCGTGGAGTGAAGGACGCCCACGACGACGGCCAGCACCAGGACCAGCACCATGACCAGTACCGCGGTCCGTACGGTGACCGGACGAATCGGCCGCCGCAGCCCGCCCAGCCGGCCACCGGCCCCGCCCGGGACATCCCGCTCCCACCGGCCGAACCACCGGCCGTGGCCGGACCTGTCCTGGGCACGGGCGCACCGGCCACAGAGGTCCTGGGCACACCCGCGGTGAACGATCCCTACGGAACCGGCCGTCCCCCTGCGGGAGGCCGCCCGTGACCACCGATCCCCGCTATGAGGGCGTGCCGACCGGTAGCCCCGCTGCCGGTGCCGCTGGGACGGGCCCGGCGGCACCGGGTTCCGGATCCACCCAGGCACCAGAACCCGAAGCTGAAACCCGGGCCCGGAATGAGTCCCTGGGCGAGATGTTCGGGAGCTTCTCGGAGAACCTGAGCACGCTGGTGCGGCAGGAGATCCAGCTGGCGAAGGCCGAGGCGACCATTGAGGTCAAGAAGGCCGGGACGGGTGCCGGGATGTTCGCCGGGGCCGCGTGGGCTGCCTTCTTCGTGCTGTTGTTCCTTTCCACGGCCCTGATGTGGGCCCTGGGCTCGGTGATGCACCTGGGCTGGGCTGCGTTGATCGTCGCCGTGCTCTGGGGCGTGGCGGCCGCCGTGCTCGCACTGATGGGCAAGAAGAACTTCGAACGCATCAAGGGTCTGCCGCAGACCCAACAGACGGTCCAGGAGATCCCCGCGACCCTGAACCCGGACAAGGAGACCCCATGAGCAACAATCCCGATGAGATCCGCGCCGACATCGAGCGCACCCGCCATGAGCTCAGCAATGACGTGGACGCACTGGCCGAGAAGACCAACCCGACCAAGGCCGTCCACCGGCAGGGTGACCGTGTCCGTGAACGCTTGAGCACCATGAAGGAATCCGTGATGGGCAACCCCACCGACCCGTACTCCAACCAGCAGAGTTCCACCGGGCTTGCTGACCGTGCCCAGGCCGTGGCGGACGGCTCGCAACACCGGGCGGAGGACGCCATGCATGCCGTGCAGGAAGCCCCGACGGCGGTCCGCCGCAGCACCCGCGGCAACCCGCTGGCGGCTGGACTGATCGCCATGGGCGCCGGCTGGCTGATCGGCTCTCTGATCCCGGCCTCCCGCCCGGAGCAAGAGGCGGCAACCAAGGTCAAGGAGCAGACCGGGCCTCTGGTGGAGGAGGCCAAGTCCATGGCCCAGGACATGGGTGAGCACCTGAAGCCGCAGGCCCAGGAGGCCATGGATTCCGTCAAGGAGACCGCGGCCAGCGGAGCTGAGCACGTCAAGAGCGAGGGGCAGGACAAGGCGGGCCAGCTCAAGGACGAGTCCGCTCAGTCGGCGCAGAACGTCAGGGGAGCCGCCCAGGATTCCTGACCCTGCACCTCTGCTGACCGCCGCCCGGGACCTGACCGTCCTGGGCGGCGGTGGTCGGTTACCTCGGGGAGTATGGGGTAGTTTCGGTATCCTGCCCGGCGCCGTTTTCTCGACATACCGGGGCAACAGCACATTCGGAACTTCTTGGGAAAGGACCCAGCATGATTGGATTCATCGTGGCAGGCCTCGTCATCGGTGCCTTAGCGCGCCTAGTCAAACCCGGCAAGCAGAACCTCGGCTTGCTCGCCACCCTCTTGTTGGGCTTGGCCGGTTCGGTCATCGGGGGCCTGGTGGCCAATCTGCTGGGCACGGGAGACATCTTCGAACTGAACATCTTGGGCTTCATCGTGGCCGTGGTCGCCGCAGTGGCCCTGATCGGCACTGCTGAAGGTCTGGCCGGACGTAACCGCTCCCGCAGTCGCTCCCACTGAGCGCATCCATCAACCATCCCTCTCAAGGCGGAATCACCCCCTCCAAAGAGGCGAATTTCGGTCCAGATTTCCGTATAGGTTAAACACCGAGGGCGCTCCAACGCTCTTCGAACCGACTTCCCGCAACCATACGTAGAGGACCAGGATGCCCCACCCCAGCTGCCGGCCCGTGGCTGTCCCGCCGATGTCGACCGGGATTGAGGTGGGCCCATGCTGACACCGGAGAGCCGAGGCTCGCTGAGCGAGGTCGTCTTCCGGGCCATGCGCTCCGGTGAGACGCAGCACCTGGCCGAGGCGCCGCCGTCGGACACCGCCGAGGATGCGCAGCTCACGCTGTGGGCGCTCTACGAGCAGCACTACCGCGGCTTCGAGGACGTGGCCGGAGAGTTGGAGTGGGACCCGCAGCTGATCGGTGTGCGGCGCGGCCTGGAGCAGGACTTCGAGCGGACCCTGCGAGCCCGGATGCCCGAGGTGCCGGAACCGGACGGGTTCGCGGAGAAGTTCTTCGACTTCGTGGCCGACCATGACGGCCCCTCGCTGGCGGCCCATGTCCGCCGGAAGGCCACCGAGGAGCAGGTGCGCGAGTTGCTGCGGCACCGCACCATCTACCACCTGAAGGAGGCGGACCACACCACGTGGGTGATTCCCCGCCTGTCTGACCGGGTCAAGGCCGCCGTGATGGAGCTGCAGTTCGACGAGTACGGGGGCGGAGACCCGAATCTCCTCCATGCCCACCTGTTCGCCCGTGGCCTTCAGGACAGCGGCCTGAACTCCGAGTACGGCGCCTACATCAACGAGGCACCGCTGGAGGTCCTCGAGGAGAACAACGCGATGTCCCTCTTCGGGCTGAACCGCCGGCTCCGGGCCGCCTCGCTCGGGTTTCTGGCGGCGTTCGAGGCCACCAGCTCCGCGCCCTCCCGCCGGATGGCCCAGGGGCTGAAGCGCCTCGGATTCCCGGAGTCCATGATCGAGTACTACACCGAGCATGTGGAGGCCGATGCGGTGCACGAGCAGCTGGCGGTGCGCACCATCTGCGGCGCCCTGCTGGAGGAGGAACCGGGCCTGCATGATGACGTCTACCTCGGCGCCTTCTCGGCACTGGACCTGGCGGACCGTTATGCCGAACGGATGCTGAAGCAGTGGGCGGGATGAGCGGCACGGGCAGCTCTGGCGGCACGAGCAGCTCGGGCAGCACGGGGGAGCCCTCTGTGGACCACCCCGACGTGATCCTGTGTCCCGGCGGGCCGATGCTGCTGCGGGGCGATCACGTGGTGCAGGACGAGGACGGAAACGAGCACCGCACGTGGCGCCCGGTCAGCGCCGTCTGCCGGTGCGGGGCCTCCGCGGTCAAGCCGTGGTGCGACGGCACGCACAAGGTCCTGCGCAACCGCACCACCTGATCTGGCCTCCCCGGTGCCCACGAGTCGACCTGGTCACCGGCACGTTCCGTGAACACGTCAAATCACCGTTCCGCATTCATTGCACCTGTGTTGAGCCATGGCTAGCTTGAACCCACGCCACCACCTTTGGCCGCGGCCGAGCGGCTCGGCGGAAGGAGTGGTCGAAGCAGGGCCTTCGCGCTCACCTCGCGGGAAGAGCCTCATCTCCACCGACGTGTGGACGCACGCCGGATTCTACGAGTCAGGAGAGCATGCCATGCAGGATCGCAACACTGTCGAGCAACTTCAGGACGCCACCGTCTACGGCACGGACGGCGAGAAGATCGGTTCCGTCGGCCAGGTCTATCTCGATGACCGCACGAACCAGCCGACCTTCGTCACGGTGAAGACTGGACTCTTCGGAGCCAAGGAGACCTTCGTTCCCATCTCCGAGGCCAGCCCGTCCCGGGACGGACTGCAGGTGCCCTTCGACAAGGCGTTCGTCAAGGACGCCCCGAACGTTGACGCCGATGGGTCTCTGACTCCGGAGGAGGAGCAGCGGATCTACGAGTACTACTCCATCGACTCCTCAGGCACCACTGCCGGCACCGGCCGGGGCACGGAGACCGGCACCGACCGGGGCACGGCCGCCGGCACTGCCCCCGGCGCCGGTCCAGATGCTGGACGTGACACCCGGAACGAGGTCGACCGCGATGCCAGCGTTGGCACCGAGTCCGTCACGGCCCGCAATGAGCAGCTCAACGTCGGCACCGAGGTCCGGGAGACCGGCCGGGTGCGGTTGCGCAAGCACACCTACACCGACACTGAGACGGTGGAGGTCCCGGTGAGCCGGGAGGAGATCGTGGTGGAGCGGGAGCCGGTAGACCCGGACTCCGCTGAAGCGCGGCGAGATACCGGCGACCAGGACGTGGAGGTCACCGCCCACGAAGAGGTCCCGGTGGTGAACAAGACGGCCACGGCAGAGAAGGTCACCGTGGACAAGACCCAGGTCCAGGACACCGAGCGGGTCGCCGAGACCGTGCAGCACGAGGACATCGAGGTGGAGGGAGACGGCGGGAACACCGGCCGCCGCGATCGACGCAACTGATCCACCCGCTCCCTGACGTGCCGCGGCGCCCGAACTCTCGAGCGACCCACTCATGGGCCGAGAGCTCGGGTTGCCGAGCACGATCCGTCCTGTCGCTAGGCCGGGGACGAGTTATCCATTAGCGTGACAGTTGGGTCTAGCAGTGGGCCTTTCCGTAACGACTCTCAGGAGAATCGTGGAGCAATCACTGCGTGCCCCCATGGCAGCCCCCTCATTGACCGGACCGATCCCGGCCGGCGTCACCAGCGCTCCACATCCCCGCCCGCGCTCGGCTCCTGATCTCGGCCAGCTGATTCTCAAGGTCGGTCCCATGGCCCATGGAGGGCACTGCGTCGCTCGTCATGAGGGCCGGCCGGTGTTCGTCCGCCATGCGATCCCCGGCGAGACCGTCCTGGCTGAACTCACCGCTGCCGATCCCTCGGACCAGTTCTGGCGGGCCGACACCGTCAAGGTGATTCGCGCTTCGGAATTCCGCCGGTTGAACCAGTGGAAGCTGGCCGACTCACTCCGGTCCTATCCGGCGGGCCGCCAGCCCGTGGGCGGCGCAGAGTACGGCCATATCGTCCTCGACTACCAGCGCCGGCTCAAAGCCCAGGTCTTCCGGGACACCATGGTCCGGCTGGGCCGGCAGACGCTCGAGGACGTGGAGGTCCTCGTCCACGGGATGCATGCTGACGAGCCGGCAGGGCTGCATTGGCGCACCCGCACCACCTTCGCGGTGTCCCCGGGCGGCCGGTTGTCCATCCCCGTCCACAGCGGCCAGGAGGCCATTCCGGTGAGCAACATCCCGCTGGCGGTCCAGGAGCTCAACGAGTTGCGCCTGTGGGAGATCGACTTCTCCGGCGCAGCCAGCGTGAACGTCACCACGCCGGGCCACGGCCTTGAAGCCCTCATCATCATCACCCCGGTACCGGAGATCTCCGACTCACCGGAGACGTTGAAGAGCTATGCAGATGTCTGGCGGCGTCAGCTGTCCAGCTTTCCGAAGCGGGTCTCCGCCATGGTCGCCGTGCGCCGGAGTACCCAGAGGATCCAGAAGACCAAGCCCCAGACATCAGCGAGCGCAACGGTGAAGAACCTGCAGTTGCGCGGCCGGTCCTGGGTGCGGGAGGACGTCAGCTCGGAGCGGTACGGCTCCAAGGCCTTCCGTGTCACCGGTGACGGCTACTGGCCGGTCCACCGAGACGCCCCGGCCACGCTCGTTGAGGCCGTCCTGCAGGCCGCCGATGTCCAGGACGGCCAGGTGATCGCGGACCTCTATTCCGGGGCGGGCCTGTTCTCGGCATTTCTCGCCGACGCTGCCGGCCAGAACGGTGCAGTCCTCTCCGTCGAAGCCGATTCCAGCGCGAGCCGCGACGCTCGGTTCAACTTGCAGGACATCTCCCAGGCGATCGTGCTCGAGGGGAAGGCCGATGAGGTGCTGAGCAGTTGGCTGGATGCTCCGGCCACCGGATTCGCTCAGGGGGGACTCCACGGCCGCCGCGTGGACACCGTAGTGATGCATCCGCCACGGTCAGGTGCCGGACGTGCGGTGCTCAGCCGTGTTCACGAGCTCGGTCCCGGCAAGATCGTCTATGTCTCGAGCGAGACGGCGGCGTTCGCCCAGGACACCCGCTGGCTCAATGAGCGTGGGTGGAGCCTGGACGCCGTGCAGGTCTACGATCTGGCCCCGGACACGCACCGCATGACGTCCGTCGGCCTGTTCACGAGGCCGGGCGCCAGCAGCGTTTAACGGTCGAAGTGCGTCTCGGTCGGCGCCTGGCTCACCTTGTCCACCAGACTCGTAGCGAGTTCACGGACCTTGATGTTGCGATGGCTGGAGACCTCGGTCAGGATCTTGAACGCCTCATCCTGTGAGCACCGGTTCTGGCCCATGATGATGCCCACCGCCAAGTCAATGGAGGTACGGGACCGCAGGGCCGCGTCCAGGTCTGCCTGCGTCTCTTCGTGGGCTGCCAACCGCACCGCCAAGCGCAGACCCTTCGAGGAGATGCCGAGGATGCTCTCCAGCTCGTGGCGCGAGAGGTCGTCATAGCTCTGGTGATCGGAGAAGTAGATGTTGAAGCACCCGGAGGCCTCGCCGGCCAGGTCGAAAGGGAAGGCCAGGATGGACTTGACTCCGGCTTCCGCCGCCAACGTGGTAAAGGCGGGCCACTGCTCATCGGTAGCGCAGTCCGGCACATATTGCGGCACGAGCTCGGCCGCCGCCGTCAGGCACGGTCCATCGCCCAGCTCGTATTGCCTGACGTCCAACTCGTGGATCCAGCCGGCGCTCGAGGCCATGGTTGCCGCACGCTTCTTGCGCAGTACCGTCACCGAGCACCACAGAACGCCGGGGTTCGTGGTGAGGCCATGATGCAATGCCGCGGTGAAGTCCTCCAGGAACGCCTGCAGATCAGGGCTGTCGAGCAACAAGTCGTAGAGCCACTCGCTGGTGGTGCCCTGCTCCGTTTCAGTCATGCACCCATGCTATCCCCGCCGGGGCCGCGGACCGGCGGCAGATCAGCGGCAGAACAGAGGTGGTTCAGCGGGTGAGCCGCACGAGTACGCCGCGGTCGAAGACTCGGGTCTCGGCGACCCTGACCGAACCCTCCGGGCGCTGGGCGGCCTCCGCCGCGATCGTCTCCGCCTGTGCGGTGTTGCCGAGCTGGAGCAGGCCGGAGCCGCCGCTGGCCAGGTGCCGGTCCATGATGGACACGCAGGTCCGCGCGAGGTCGAGGCCGTCGTCGCCGCCGTCGATGGCGAGCACCGGATCCTCCGGGTACCTCGAGGTGTCCGCCGAGCGCACCCACGGCGGGTCCGCCACCACCACGGCGAAGCGCTCGCCCTCCGCGAGGGCCTCATCCAGCCGGGCCAGGCGGAAGTCGATGCGCTCCTGAAGGCCGTTTGCCGCCGCATTGTGCCGGGCGAACTCCTCGGCCGCCGGGTTGACGTCCACCATGACCAGGCGGCGATCCGAATCCCGCACGGCGCCCAAACCGATATGCCCGACGCCGGCGCAGAGTTCCAGCACCGGGCCCGGTGCCGCCTCGGCCAGCAGTTCGGCCGCCCACGCGGACTGCGCCTCCGTCCAGGGCCGTGGCTCCAGCACGCGCTCGTCGAACGAGATGGCCAATCCGCAGAAGGTCAGGTGTCGCATGGCTTTCATTGTGCCGGACCGGGGGCCGGTACTTTCCAGCCCTCACGCAGGATGGCGCGGAGCGCCTGGCCCGAGGCCTCGTCGGCCAGGGCGGCGCCGCCGACCCATGCGGTGGCGAGCACGCTGAGGAACAGGTCCTGGGCTCGAACCCAGGGCCGAGCACTGCCCTCGCGTTGTGCCGCGGTGAGCAGCTCTTCGGTAGCGGAGATGACGGCTTGACAGGTGAACGCCAGTGGGGACGACTCTTCTGACAGGGCGATCCGTAAGGGGTCGGGCAGGCCGTCAAAGGCGGTCACGTACGCGTGCAGTGCCTCCAGCCACTCTTCGAGAGCGGCGCCGGAGTCGCCCTCGTGCCCCCGGATGGCCTCGAAGCCGGCGAACAGTTCGTCGTAGCGGGCCTGGAGGAGCGACGCGATCAGCGCCTCACGGGTGGGGAAGTGCCGGTAGAGGGTGCCAGGACCGACGCCGGCTCTCTTGGCAATAGCGTCCAAGGACCCACCAACGCCCTGTTGGCTGAAGAAGGCCTCAGCAACCTCGAGGATGTGGGTCCGGTTGCGCTCCTTGTCCGCGCGAGGCCTGTGCGTCCTGCTTTCGAAAGTAGTCACGTTCTTTTCCCCTTCGTCGACCATGTCGTGCCGATCCTGCGCCGCCGCGGTCTTCGACCCGACGATTACCAGGGAACCACTTTGCGGAACCCCTGCCGAATCCGGCTCACCCTAGGACGCTGCGCGCAGGCTCAGCTCCGGGATCCTCCGCTCATGCTCGAGCAGTTGGAGGAGGTATTGGCCGTAGCCGGATTTGAGGAGGGGTTCGGCCACGCGGCGGAGGTCGTCGTCGGTGAGGAAGCCGCGGCGCCAGGCGACCTCTTCGGGGGCGGAGACCTTGAGGCCTTGGCGTTTCTCCACGGTGCGGATGAAGTCGGAGGCGTCGTTGAGGTCGTCGA
>NZ_LR732819.1 GCF_902506195.1 Citricoccus sp. K5 | reverse complement strand
GACTCCCCGGGCGCCCCGGAGGCTCCTGAGAAGGGGCAGTAGCCTGTAGACGCGAAGAACCCCCGCCGTGCACGGCGGGGGTTCTTCGCGTCTGACGGGACAGGCTGGCTTGTACGCCGGGTTCTGTGAGCCGACCAGTGTTTACGCGACCTTCGCCGGGTCTGTGGCGGTTTTGTGGCGGTTGAGCTTGATCAGACCGTCCGACAGACCCACCAGCATGGAGTCGTCCTCGGGCATCACGTGAGCGTAGGTCTGCAGCGTCTCCGTGCCGTCCTTGTGCCCCAGCCGGCGGGCGACTGCCACCACCGATGCACCCTGGGACAGGAGCACCGACGCGTGGTGATGCCGCAGCTGATGGAACCCCGGGCCCGCCCATGGCAGCTTGGTGCGCATTCTCGACCAGACGCCGGAGGCTCGGTTTCGGGAGAATCCCTCACCGCCGTAATGGAAGACGAGACCCTCCGGCCCCGGGTTCTCGACCAGAGGGCGCAACACCTCAAGTGTGGCTGGTCCAACGCTCAGAACCCGGCGTGAGAACGGTGTCTTGAGGGGCCCGAAGGTCGGCATCGGAGAGTCCCCTCGGTTCTGGCGGTCCACGGTGATGAAGCCGTTCTTCAGGTCAACGCGGTCCGCGGTCAGGCCACGCCACTCCCCCGGGCGCAAACCGGTGGCCGCAACCACGAGGACGACCTCCCGGTACCGCGGCAGGATGGTGTCCGCGATCGTCTGGACCTGCTCGACCGTGAGCGGCACGATCCGTTCCGAAGAGAGTGGGGGCAACCTGATCTTCACGCACGGCGACTTCTCCACCACGCCATCCAGTGCGGCTTCCGTGAAGATCCCACTGAGGTACGAGTACGTCCGTCGGACGGTGGACGGGGCCAGCTTGTAGTCCTGAGACCAGGCCAGCACGGCATCCTGGACCTCGGCCCGCGTGACCTCGTCCATGACCTTGTCCCCCAGTGCTGGCACGATGCTGAGCCGAACCGTGGACGCGATCGTGTCCCGCGATGACTTCCGCTGATGGATCTGACGAGCCTCCCACTGTGCGGCGTACTCGGTGACCGAAATCGGATCTGCGGCGCCCCGCTTGCTCTTGTCGTGAGCCCATTCGATTGCTTCGTCCTTCAGATCGAAGGACTTCTTCTCCTCGGCGCCGCGGCCGTTCGTGCGGATCGCCTGCCAGCGCTTGCCCTTCCCGTACCGGGCGGTCCGGCTCTTGTCCTTCCGCATCCAGAGGTCGACGACGCGGCTCATTCGATGGTGGCCACGCAGGACGCTACCGAGTAGCGACCAGATGAGGACTTTTCCGCCACGACCTCATCGTCAACACTGATCCGGCACAGGACCCCTGCCGCCCCCTCCTGCAGCTGGGCGCTCATTGAGACGATCTCCCCAGCGTCCATCTTGCGCGTAACCCCAGACGTCCCCGTCTTGTTCTGGAGGGGCAGTGTGTAGGTCCCCTGTTCGGTCCCATCGACGCCCGTCAGGGTGACCATGGCCGACGGATCCTTGCCAGTGGCCGAGTTGAACTCATGCGGCTTCACGGCTTCCACTTCGATCAGCACATCCCGTGGGCCCATAGCTTCGAGTGCGGCCTTCATCTCAGCTTGCTGTGACGCTGATTCCCGGGCCTCAGGTTCCGGGTCTCCGCACCCTGTCAGTGCGAGCAGGGTAGCCGCGGTGGCGAGTGCAAAGGGTGCGAGACGGTGCTTCATGGTGCGAGTCCTTCTACGTGAAATTGGAATCATCGGCTGGTGACTGAAGCTGTACCCGTGTAGGTGCCGTCTGAATCAAACTTCACCGAGCATGTGTAGCGGTTGGCGACCATCGCCCCGAAGCTGTTCTGCGACTCAACGGTGCCGGTCGAGGTCCACGAGTTCCCAGAGCCGGTCGCTGACTGCCCCGAAAACTTCGCTGTGGATGGGGCCTTGAGCTTGTCCTTCACGAGTCGTTCACACGAGACGATCGCCAGGCCCTCGTGCGGCTCGTCGCTGTCGTCATCACTGAATGCTCCGTTCATTAGCGCCATACATCCGCCGAGTAGCAGCAGGAGCCCGACCATGAACGCCGCGAAGCATCCGACGAGCGTCTTCTGCGCGCCATCCATGGGCTTGTACGACAGCAGGGCTACGTCACCGTCCCAGCGGTCCACCTTGTAGCCGGCGCCGTCGATCTTGGCCTCAATGTCCTCACGGTTGTCGGCGGCACGGAGATCCTTGCGAACCTCTTTGCCGCTGGAATCTTCGATGAGGATGGGTCGATAACTGATGGTGGACGGTTTGCCGTCGTTGTCCACCAGCTCCTCCCGCAGGGGCAGGACTGTGGCGGTGAACTTCTTCTTCATGGTGCGAGTCCTTCTGCGAGTTGGTGCTTCTGGTGGTCGGTGAGGTGGTGGAGCCGGTCGAGGAGGACTGGGTGGGTCACCTCGAGGTGGTCGGCGAGTTCGTGGAGGTTGACCACGTGGCGGTGCCGCCACAGGGCTTCCCATGGGATGAGCCACTCGGCGGCCTGGCGCCGTACCCATGTTTCGATCTTCGGGGGCTGGTGATGGGTGTGCCCGGCGTCGATGTGGACGAGCTCGTGGGCGATGGCGCACCGCCGTTCCACTTCGGTGAGTCGGTCATCGACCCAGATCCGTGAGCCGTCGGTGACGCCGGCGAGGTTGATGGGGAGTCGAGCGGCAAGGACGGGGATGCCCAGGGCCGCCGCGATTCGTTCGGGCACTTCGCAACACCTCCATTCGATGGACGGTACTGAGCAGCCCGGACGCGTTAGCTGTCCTGCGACTCCTCCCCTGCACTGTCAATCTCGTCCCGGATGGCTCGGCCATGACCGGACCGGTCCTTGTCGGCCGCCAACTCGTAGACGTTGGGCGGAAGGCCGGGTTCGGCGTCGTCGGGCGCAGATTGGGCGTTCTGGAGACGTGCTTGCAATTCTCGGATGGTGGCATTCCGGTCAGCGAGCCGTCGAGTGAGCTCTACGAGGAGGGCGTCATCGGACGCGTCGAAGATCTCGCTCGAGACGGTGCTGGTGCTGGCGCTGGTCCAAGGGTCGGACTGAAGGTCGGTTAGCTGAAGGTCAGCAGGGTCGGAGTCTGAGGCGATGGCCTGGGTGACTTTCGACCAGTCCCACTCGAGGCCTTCGGCCACGGCCCGGAGGATTCTGGTGGTGGGGATGCGCTTGCCCTTGATGAAGTCGGAGACGGTGTTCTCGGATGCTCCGATGCGGAGGATGAACTGCCTGCGAGATTCATGGCTCAGTTTGAGTTGCTGGTCGGCGAGTGCGCCGAGTCGTTGGTAGGTGTCCTGTTCGCTCATGACCTCAAGTTTGGGGCCGATTGAGGTGCAACACCAAGAATGGAACATGTCATGGGTTGCGCCATTTGAGTGTGAGACACGCATGTGATTCATGTACGTGGATGCGTGATTGACGTGCGGTTATGCGTGTTGCACCTCCATGTTGCGGTGCGATTGCTGGACAGATGTAACAACGTTGCGGTACGGTTCATGCATGAACACCGCAACCCTCCCCTTCGCAATAGGGGCACCAGAAACCACAGATGACGAACGAATCGCCGTCGGCAAGCGGCTGCGCTTCATCCGTTCCAATATCCACCTCATCCGCAACGACCTTTTCGGCCGCCCTGTCGGACAGCAGGACATCGCCAACGCCCTGCAGATCGGCCGAGCAACCGTCGCTCACTACGAACGTGGATCCCGAAACATCCCCGACTGGGTGATTCAGGACATCGCCGCCATGTACGGCATCGACGTCGATCTCCTCACCCCGACCGCACGACGCGGGCTCTCGCCTCGCATCCACGGGGTGCCGGCATGAGCCGCCCCGCAGTCCTCGAGCAGGACCCGGGCGCATGGATGGCTGACGCGATCGACTACATCGTTCGCCGCGCCAACGCCGTGGGCACTGTGACCGCCGACGACCTGCGCCGGGATCTCCCCGAACCGCACCACCCGAACGCGGTGGGCCGGGCCTTCGGCATCGCATCCAGCCGCAACCTCATCACCAAGGTGCGCCCGGTCAACTCCACCACCCGCTCCCGTCACGGCGGCGGCTCCTGGGCTTGGGGCCTCCACGAGTCACAGATGGTGAGGGCCGCCTGATGCCGACCGTTCTCCTGTCTGTGAAGCAGGCCGCTGAGCGCCTCAACGAACACCCCGACACGACCCGGGCCCGGCTCCGGGCCGGTGAGCTCAAGGGCACCCGGTTCTCGAAGCGCGGCGCGTGGAAGGTCACCGAAGCCGCCGTCGAACATCTCATCAAGAGGAGCACCAAGTGAAGTACGGCATGTGTGACATCGAGGTCAGCCCGGCCTCCAACTACATCGACCCGGAACCGGCCGAGTACTGCGCGGCCGACACTGCCCCTTGGCATGACCTCTGCCCCGAGCACGGCGGCCCGGACATCAACGCCGCCGACCCGGAAGAGGTGGACCACGCATGGGCCGCCTGATCCGAGACGCCACCGACCTGCTCCTGCTCGTGGCGATCTTCTTCTCCGCCAGCCTCCCCTTCCTGATCTTCGGCCAGTCCGGCCTCTCCTGAAAGCGACACCCATCATGAGCACCAAATACGAACACACCACGTTCCTTGCCACGCAGACCGAACCCCTCACCCCCGGCTCTGATGAATGGGCGCGCACCGTGTCCGCATCGAAGGTCCCCGCGATCCTCGGCATCAGCAAGTGGGACTCCGCCTACAGCTTGTGGGCCCGAGCCACCGGCCGCCTCGAGAACGAGGAAGGCAACAAGGCCACCGAGCGCGGCACCTACCTCGAGCCGGCCATCCGTCAGTGGCTCGCCGACCAGCTGCCCGGCAACCGAGTCACCGAGGGCGCCACCTTCGTCCACCCGGACAACCCCGCCCACATCGCCACCCCTGACGCCCTGATCTACGAGGGCCGCCGTCGCACCCCCTGGGCGCTCGGTGAGGTCAAGACCGCCTACAACGGCGACGAGTGGGGCAAGGCCGGCACCTGCGACGTCCCGGCGGACTACATGGCCCAGGTGGCGTGGCAGATGTGGATCACCGGCGCCCGCACCGTCTACGTGGCCGCCCTCGTGAACATGGAGTTCCGTCTCTACGTCATCCACTGGGAGGACGTGGCCGCCGACATGGACGACATCCTCGCGATGGTCGCCGTGTGGGAACACCACGTGGCCAAGGACATCGCCCCCGACTGGGACGGGTCGGACGCCACCCTCGCCGCGGTGCGCCGCATGCACCCGGACATCGACCCGGAAGCCGAAGCCGTCATCCCGGAGTGGTGGGCCCTCGAGCTCTGGGCAGCAATCGACGCCGAGAAGACCGCCGTCGCGGAGACCAAGCGGTGCAAGTCCCGGATCCTCGGCTCCGCCGGCAACGCCCGGGCCATCGTGACCGAAGACGGCCGCAAGGCCGGCACCCGCTCCGCCAAGAACGGCGGCACTCCCTACCTCACCCCAGCCAAGTACACCCCCGCGACCATCGCGGCCTGAACGAAGGACCACCCATCATGACGATCACCCGGCGCCCCATTGGCGAACGCCTCTGGGAGCGCGTGGACAAGACCGGCACCTGCTGGATCTGGACCGGGCCAGTCAACGACAACGGCTATGGCGTCATCAGCACCGGTGGCCGTGAAGGGCGCCTCCTGAGAGTCCACCGGCTTGCCTACGAACTCCTCGTCGGACCTATTCCGGAGGGCCTCCACATCGACCACGTCAGGAACAAGGGGTGCGCGTCGAGAAGGTGCGTCAACCCGGACCACCTTGAGCCAGTCACGCAGGCGGAGAACAACCGCCGCGCCTTCGAGAACCACACCCATTGCCCGCGAGGGCACGAACTCCCACCCAAGACCGCTCCCGGCGTCCGCCGGCCCCAGTGCAGGACCTGCAAGAGCGAATACGACCGCAAGCGACATCAGAAACGGAAGGCATCAGCATGAGCAACGCAGTAGCAACCCGAGGCGATACCGCCCTGACCATCCACCCCGGGCAGACCGAGTTCAACGAAGCGCAGGTAGCCACCCTGGCGCAGCTCGGCATGGACCGGGCCAATCGTGGCGACCTCGCCGTGTTCTTCCACCAGGCAGTCCGAACAGGGCTTGACCCCTTCGCCCGTCAGATCTACATGATCGAACGGCAGGGCAAGCAGACCATCCAGACCGGCATCGACGGGTTCCGCCTGATCGCCCGCCGTGCGGTGAACAACTCCCGTGAGACGTTCGGGTACGAGGACACTCTGTGGTGCGGGCCGGACGGTCAGTGGACGGATGTGTGGCTGTCCAAGGATCAGCCCGCCGCTGCCAAGGTGACCGTGGTCCGCAACGGTGAGCGGTTCCCGGCTGTGGCCCTTTTCGATGAATACGCCGGACGCAAGCGAGATGGCGGCCTCATGCAGATGTGGGCTACCAAGGGCGCCCTGATGCTCGCCAAGTGCGCCGAGGCTCTGGCCCTGCGCAAGGCGTTCCCGCAGGATCTGTCCGGCCTGTACACCTCCGACGAGATGCAGCAGGCCGACTACCAGGGTCCGTCCGGCCCTGCTCGCCCTGACGCCCCGGCATCCCAGGGTGGCGGCTCTCGGATCGCTCAGGCCCGCCAGCGTGCACAGTCCCAGGGCAAGGCGCCCTCCGCGCCCTCCCCTGCCCAGGCTGCCGAACCAGAGGCCCCAGCCGACGAGCCCTCGGAGCCGATGTGCGACCGCGACCTGTGGAACCACATCAGCAAGGCACTCGACGGGCTCGACGTCACCACCCCCGACGACAAGCTAGCCGCCGTGTCCGACATGCTCGGCCGCCGGATCACCCGCGGCGGGGAAATGACCGCAGCCGAAGCGCACGGCGTGCTCTCCAAACTCGACCCCACCGTTGGCCAGGACGACGCAGTGGAAGCCGAAATCGTGGACGAGGCGGACGCGGCATGAGCAGCGAACAGATGATCACCATCCGCGGTCGACTCACCGCCGATCCGGAACTGAGGTTCACTCCGTCCGGCGCGGCAGTCGCCAACTTCACAATCGCGGCGAACCCCCGGAAGTTCGACAAGCAGTCGAATGAGTGGAAGGACGGCGAAGCCATCTTCTGGCGGTGCACCGCATGGAAGGACCTCGGCGAGAACATCGCAGCCTCACTGGTGAAGGGGTCGGCCGTCATCGCACTGGCCGAGCTCGAGGCCCGCTCCTACGAGACGCGTGAGGGCGAGAAGAGGACGGTCACCGAGGCTCGCATCGAGGCCATGGGCCCGGACCTCCGGTGGTCCACGGCCCGTGTCGAGAAGGCCAGCCGTTCGAGCAGCGGTTTCGGCGGGAGCGCCCCGGCATCGGACGCCGGCGCGTGGGGCGGGTCCACCGGCGGCAGCTGGAACACCCCAGCGGCCGACCAAGAACCCCCGTTCTAGCCACACCAGCGTGAGCCGATCCAGCGGCCCCCCGGAATGCAACAGGCCGGGCACGCACTCCCCCAACACCGATGAGAGGACCGCGCCATGCGCACCATCACCGTCTACTCCAAGACCAACTGCCAGCAGTGCACCGCCACGAAGCGGTGGCTCACCAAAGCCGGCACCCCCTACGAGGTCAAACAGGTTGACCTTCCCCTGGCCTCGGCCGAACGGGACATCGCCGCCATCAAGGCCCTCGGCTACAAGGGTGTCCCGGTGACCATCGTGTCCCGCGACGGAGTCCCGGACGAGCACTGGCACGGGTTCCGGCCCGACAAGCTCGAAGCGTTCTGCGCCGCTGACTTCGAGGAGAAGGTGGCATGAAAGGCGATCGCTGCTGCATGAAGTGCCGAGCCATCCCTGGAACCTGCGTGCGCAAATGGGCGTGCCCTTGCCACATGGAATCCAAGCAGAAGCCGCCGAGCGGCACAGCTCCGGCCCTCCGCGCCCTGCTCGCTGAGGCCGGGTCACTGACCGGGGTGAGGCGAGCATGAGCGGATACCAGCACCGGCCCGAGGTCCACGCGCACACCCGGGTGGCTCACGAGCTCATGGCATGGAGGCAACGCGCAGAGGTCGCCGAAGCGCGAGCCGGACGCCAAGACGCCCAGATTGCCCAGGCTCAACGACGCGCCGACTACTACGAGAAGAGGGCGCGGACGGCCACAGAGAAGGCCCAGCAGGTGGCTGCTGAAGAAGTCAACAAGGCCACCGAGCGGGTCCGCACCCTCGAAGCCGAGGCCGCTGTCCACGTCCGCGAGATTCAACGCCTCAAGCACATGTACGAACCCGACGGCATGCCCCGCCGGCCAGCAGACGAACGCCTCGGCCGGGAACGCCTGGCAGCCGCAGCCGCCGAAGTCGACCAATACCACCAGCAGGGCAGGGCGGCTGCATGAGCGACGACATCGACGGGCAGGAGGACTTGTTCGACCTGCTGGAAGACGCACCCCCGGTCAAGACGTTCACGGCCTACTACTACGCAGGCACGTTCGGCTACCGGTGCGGATGGTGCGGAGCGCAGACCGGCCCCCACACGGGGGCGATGCTCGCCACCTGGAACGGCCGCGTCAGCACCGCCCCCGGAGCGCTCTGCTGGTCCATCTGCAAGACCTGCGCCCACATCCCCGGCCAATGGAGCCCGCCACCACAGGACACGTGGCAGATCGAAGGAGACCCCGAATGGAAGCCATGACCGGCAACGCCGTCACCCCACCAGCAGCACGCGACCTCATCACCATCGGCGCCGACTCACTCGGGGTAGCAGCGTGAGCGGCACAGCGGCCAGAACGACGGTCATCAGCGTCCGTCACGGAACACGACTGGTTAGCGGCGAATCTTCCACTCGTACCCATAGATCGGCGTGGGCCCTGACGTGTCCACCACGTAATCACAGTTCCTCAGAATCGTGTACGAGACGCCCTGCATATCGAGGCTCGACCGAAGATCCGCGAAGTGGATCAGGCACGTCGTCTTGGACGTATAGAACCTGTCGATCACATCCGCCTGTGCCGGTGCAGCCCCCACAATGCCTGCACCGCCGATCATGCCTACAGCCAAGGCAGCCCCCGCAATGCGCTTCGCGATCGTCTTCATAACCCCTCCAAGAGTCGTTCTCGACACCCCATCACTCTGACGGGGCCTATGCCGAATCACGATCCCATTCCCACGCAAGCCCGACAACCACCGCAGCCCGATAGAGGTACCCATTCCATGAAAACGCCACGCGCCCTACAGGGGCCCATCGGCGCCACCGGCCAATGCCTCGCGCACGTGGACATGGCCCCGATCCCCGCGATCGGCCACCCCGGATACACGGGCCCCTGCTGGCGACCACTGCCCTGTGCTGACCACGACAAGGAGAAGTCATGATCGAATACGCCTCAGGGAGTCTGGTTCTCCCTCTCCACGCGACGTTGTCGAACCCTGGCCGTTCTCGCTGGTCCTTGGAAAACCTCTTGCAGAATCTCGTCCATCAGAGCAAGGATCTCGGCCGCGTCTTCAGCATTCACCTGGACAGCAATGTCTCCGTGAGCCATATCGTTCCCGAACTCACGGATTTCATGGGCAGCATCCTTCGTGTCCTCACGGATCAAATCAGCCGCCCGCATCGCATCGATCTTCTGAACCAAGCGGCCGGAAGTGATGCCCTTCTCTTTGGCCGAGGCTTCGATCACCGTTCGCGCCATCAGTATCGCGGACATGAAGTTTTCGATGCTGTTGGATTTGTGAGCTTCCGAAGCTGCTCGACCAATGTGGTCGGGCACGTCCGGAAAGGCTTGGCCTTCGACCCACTTCGGCTCCCAAGTGTCCGGATCTCTGAAGCGCCAAAACTCAACTGGATCAGCCAGCGAAGCTTCATGCAGGTGGGATTCGATGTGCGTGTCCGTCCGAGCGACCGACAGGCCGCTGCAGTTGGAACACTTCATCGGCGCGTAAAGCACCGCGGAGTGCATTCTTTCGATTCGGTATTCCGCAGGAGCGACCTTCGAAACTGCGTGTCCAGATCCTGCTGGTTGCATCGACGCTTTCTCCCCGCACCATCCGCATTTCCAAGCCGCCATTGTTCCTCCTGGTTGTTCCGTCGCTTTGACCATTCTGCCGGAGGTTCTGCACAACCGGTCGGGTGCGTCTCATGAGGTCCCGCGCCCACCTCCGAGTGGTCCCTGACCTTCCCGAGGTGCAGGTGCGCCCACTGCCGGCGAAGTGGGACGGCAAACCGGTCACCTGGGGCGAATGGTCCAGCGACCTGACCACGTTCGTGCACCACGCACCACCCGAGGAATGGGCCTGCCAGAAGTGCGGCGGGCTCCACGGGCACGACGCGGCCCGCGGCGTCATCAAGGGCCACTCCCTCACCCCGAGGAAGCTCTACGCCATGCGCTGCCGAGCCTGCGGACACGACACCGTCACCGAATGGGATCACTCCAACGAGTGGCGCACCTGGGACCTCGACGAGTCCGACTACGCACCCGACGGGTCATGGGAAACCGGGCAGGGAGTCCTGCTGTGAGGCACCAGCCGACCACACTCCCCCCGCACGTCGTCACCTGTCTCTGCGGCAAGGCGTACTCCCCCACGAAGGCCGACGCCCGGCGCCTGCGCCGTGACATCGAAACCTACAAGCACTCCCACCACCACGTGAGGTTCTACGAATGCCCCCACGGTGGCTGGCACTGGACACGACGAATCGACAGGAGGCCCGCTTGGGTACCTGCCGCATGAACTAAAGCGTTTGCCGTCCCCGCTACTCCGTAGCAGGCGGAACGACTCGGGACTTGTCCTTGCAAAGGTAAACCACGCCCATGGCCACAAACGGAATCAAGAAAGCGACGATCCCAACCCATCCCTGGCCCTCGCTGAGTTGTTCTTCGGCAAGCAAGTACGCTCCGCTGCCGGCTCCAATGATGCTCATCGCGACTATGGCCACTGCTGCCGAATCCTGAGTTGCAACACTGGCGTATTTCGAGTCGCGAATCGCTTTCAACCCGATCAGGGACAAAACCCATATTCCTCCGATGAATGCCCCCGCAGTAACCAGATCGTTCACTTTTCCCCTTAAAGATTCTGACGAATATGACGAGGATAATCATGGCTTGGTTCAACGCCGACGACAAAATGCACTCACACCCCAAGGTCCGGTCCGCAGGACTCGAAGCCATCGGACTCTGGACGGTGGCCGGCACATACTGCACCGACTACCTCACCGACGGCCACGTACCCGCCTGGTTCGTGGACTCCTGGCCCAAGGGCAAGTCCCTGGCCGGACGCCTGGTCAAGGCCAACCTCTGGGAAGTGGCTGAGGAGGGCTGGCAGTTCCTCTCCTGGGCCGAATACCAGCGCACCCGAACACAGGTGGAACGCGACAAGGCCAAGGCCGCAGAACGCAAAGCGAACTGGCTCGCGAAGCAGGGGAAGAGCGGTGACCGCAACCCGGACGAACGGTGACAGAACGGCGTTCCGAATGCGTTCCACACGGAAGGAGAGCGGTCCCCGCACACATGCCGAACGGAGACAGAACGCGAGTGGAACACGAGACCAAGACCAAGACCAAGACCAAGGTCTTTAACTCACCTCCCACATCCATCTCGCCTTTGACTCTGGTCCAGAAATTGATGATCGAAAAATCATCATCATTCGTTACCCAACGCACGCGAGGAGCGACCGCCGATGACCACCCCCGCCAACACCCCGCAGCCCTGCATCCCACAGACCGCCGCCCAAGCCCTGGCCCTCTACATCCACCAGACCATCCGCCCCGACTGGCACCCCACCGGACTCACCACCGGCATCGGCCACGCAGCACGCGCCAGCACCGACCCAGCAGCCGTCGCCATCGCATCCATCCAGGCCGCCAGCAACCCCGCCAACCGCACACCGGCCGTCATCCAGTACCCCGGACCCCACTGGCCCGCAGCCGCCAAACCCGACCGGGCCGCAGCGCCCCGGACCCCGTGCGAGGAGCACGACTGGGAACCCGCCCACACCTGCCGGTGCTGCATCTCCGACATCAAACTCGGACAGCGACCAGCAGACCGACTCGGCAAGCGTCACGACCCAGAGCCGGAACCCTACGCAGGACGCACAAAACCCGGCCCAGGACAGCCGAACACATCAACCTTGAGGAATGATCAAGGCGACCCCGCGAACAGCCCGGAGAACGGCACACAGGACCCCGGAGCGACCCCCACCGTAGGTGCAACCCCCAAAGACACCCATGACCACCCTTAGCGCCACCGGCCGACTCCCCGCAGGACACCCCATCCACACCCTCACCGAGAAGCAACTCCAAGGCACCATCACCGACATGGCCACCCTGCTCGGCTGGCGCTGGTTCCATGTGCACGATTCCCGACGCTCACCTGCAGGCTTCCCGGATTTGGTGCTGGTTCATCCGGGGCAGGGGCGGACACTGTGGCGGGAGTTGAAGACGGCGAAGGGCCGGGTGTCCCCCGACCAGAAGGTGTGGTTGGCAGACCTCGTGGCGGCTGGGGAAGACGCCGACGTGTGGCGGCCGGCTGACCTTGCGTCGGGTCGGGTGCTGGCTGAGTTGCGTGGACAGGGTTGAGGTGTCGGTACTACCGGATTGAGGCATGGTTGATGTAGGCTTGCGGTACGCGAACACGACCAACATCAAGGAGGCCCACCATGGCCAACCCACTCCCCGGCACGATCGGCTCCCGAATCCGGAAGGCCCGCGAAACGCTCGGACTGAACCAGGACATGTTCCGCATCCGACTCGCCAAGAACGGCTTGACCATCTCACAGGGCACGCTCTCCAAGATCGAATCAGGAGTCCGTGAACTGCGGCTCCACGAATCGCCGGCCCTTTGCTCCACCCTCGGCGTCACCCTGGACCACCTCGCTGGCGTTGCGGATCAAGACCCCAATCGCATCCAGGTCACGGACGGCGACCGCTTTGACTTCCATCTCCGGTCACTCGTTGACCTATTGGCTGACATGAATCTCGCTGTCTCCGCCAAGCAACACCTCTCGCTGCAGGACTTGGCTGAACGGTTCGCCATCCCGGAGAAGACTCTCTACGTATGGCGCACCAACGGCTCCGGCCCCAAGGGATTCCGGGTCGGGAAACACGTCCGCTACCGCATCGAGGACGTCGAAGCCTGGGAGCAGGAGCAGGTCGAGGCAGGTGACGACCGATGAGCAAGCACTTTGACGACCGCGTGCGCGAGCGACGCGAAGAACTGGGCATGACGTTGACCGAGCTTGCCGAGAGAGCCGGCTACGGCGGTCACCAGGCGATCATTCGAATCGAGAACGAAGGGTCAGTCGGGATCGAGAAGGCAGTCAAGATCGCCGACATCCTCGGCTCCCCCCTCGATGAACTGACCGGCCGATACCCGGTTGCGCAAGTACTCATGGAGAAGAAGGGCCAACGCGAAATGGCGCGGGACCTCATCGAGCACTTGGAGGGATACCTCGCATGACCACCCCGACCCCGGAGCAGTTGGCCGAAATGGTTGGCCTTGGAACCTTGGACCCCATCCTCAACCACTGGACCAGTGCCCTCGGCTGCGTGGCGTGGGTCGAGAAGTCCGACCGCCGGTGTGGCCGGGACGCCCCCGGCTACCTGTGCGGGCGGCACGAGACAGTGGCCCGGCGCCGGTGGGAGAAGCATGTGGAGCGGGAGGCCGTGAAGCGTGAGAAGCGCACAGCCGACCGGGCCCGGAACCTGCCCGGCTGGAAGGCCGAGCTCGCCCGCGTGGAAGCCGAAATCAACCGGCTGGACCCACCCCGCCCAGCCGACTACGACCGCGCCGCCATCGGGGGCCAGGTCCACCCCAGCATCACCAAGCAGCGCCGTGCCTTCATGTCCGACACACGCATCCAGAAAATGGCCGCCCTCACCCGCCGCCACGAACAACTCACCCGCATGATCGGAGCCGACACATGAGCACCACCACGAACCAGAACACCGACAAGCCCGGCTCAACGATCACCGCCATCGGCCTAGGTCTCGCAGTCCTCGGCCTAGTCCTCACCGTCCTGGGGATGACCGCCGCGATGGCCCTCATCCTCGTCGGCCTGGCCATCGCTGCCGTCGGCTTCGGACGCCGCATCCTCCACTCCCTCGAGGGAGGCCGGTCATGAACCGCCCGAGTATCGCCGCGTTCCTCGACAAGCTGGTCGCCACCCTCGAACCCAAGGACTACACCACCCTCGACTGCAGGGCCGGTGTCCACGGTGGTTGCGAGACCTGCGCCTGCCACTGCCACGCCCCCGCTGTGTGCACCTGCATCCGCGACGTGACGACCCCGGCAACCGTGGCCGTCCCCGACCCGACGTGCGCACGCCACGAGGTGACCGCATGAGCAACGCCGGGAAGATCATCGACAAGCTGACTGGCAGATACCAGTGCGTGGCCCGTGGATGCACGACCGGAATCGTTGCGCTGACCATGGCCCCCAAATGGGTGCAAGAGCGGGACGACGAGCAGATGGTCTACCAGTGCCACAAGTGCGGCGCTCTCTGGTACCAGAACGGCGAGTCAATCCTGTGGCCAGAACCAGAAGAGGAGCTCACCCCATGAGCCCCCTCGCATTCGGCCTACTCATCGCCACCGGATACGCCGTCGTCGGCGGCCTCATGATCGCCGCCCTCGAATACATCTACCGTCGCATCACCAGGAGCCAACGATGATCACCACCTACACGGGCGTACTACTGGCCGAAGGGAAGGCCGCGCCGGTGTCAACGCTTACTTGCCGACGAAGTAGCGGACGCTTCAGGTCCATGGCCGTCATCATGCTTCTCGAACATGCTGGGTACGCCAGCCAACATAATGGTCGGAACAATCGCCGTTGCCAGGACGGCCACGATCCATGCAACCCAGATACCTGTCTCTATCACCCAGAACCAAGAGAAATAGAGACCGACAAACAGGATCACACCGATAAACCACATGGCCGCGACACCGGCGCCATCCACCCGGCGCCGCAGCTGCAAGCTCAGTTGGTCCGACCTGTATTCGAGTGCCTTATTCAGATGCTCTCGCTCAACACTGTCCTCTGGAAGTTTGTCACGGAGGTCAACAAGCTTCTCCAAGTCACTCATACTCCGGTTCCGGCGCATAAAAAAAGCGCTTCCCCCGTAGGCAAGAATGGCCGGGACGGCAGGCAACAGGGTGGGCAACCACGAACCAATATCCAACGATCACTCCTGAGGATAGAAATCAAGCAAAACTCTAACCCGGCGACGAGAGTTACCAAGTCCCCCAGCTGCGAATCCCTAGGATCAAGCGCATGACTACACCATCGCCCGCACCCCGCCCTGAGCTCGAAGAGGGCGTCACCGAACTCGAGCGCATGAATGACCACCTCGATCTCATCTCAGAAGTGTTGGGAGAACCGGAGTCCATCGCCGAAGCTGCGATGCACGCAGCGTGGTGGACCGCCGGTGCGACTCTGCTGTTGGTCGGGGGTGCCATTCTCACCTTTGTGGCTGCGTGGCGCACGCTGAGACAAATGAAGCGTGATAGCCACGCGCAGACTCGCCCGTATGTCCACGCCCGGCTCGAGCCCAGCGTGGCCGGAGCGTCCTGGGATCTTGTCATCGCGAACACCGGGAAGTCCACAGCACGAGAATTGAAGCTCGATCTCAAAAAGTGGCCGAACGTCGAGGGCGACATGCTAGTCGACCACGTCCGAGAGATGTTCAAGGAATACCTCACGCTCCCGCCCGAGACGCACATCCGAGTTATGTGGAACCTCAACCCGGGCCGGAAGAGAAACGGTCACGGAGCAGAAGGCTTCGTGGACCCCACGAGTATCCAACTGGCCTACACCGATGACCGCAACGCCAAGAAGAAGAAGTTCAAGGAGTACACGGACGAGTACTTGCTGGACGCCGACGTACTTGGCATGACGCCACTCGGATGGTCTGGCAGGACTGTTTCCTCCGAAGACGGTGTAACTGCGAAGAAGCTCGCCGAGATCGTGCAATCAATCAATCAGCTACGCCTCTGAGACGGAATCCAAACGGAATCGACCCGTAAGAAGCGACCCGAGGAAGTGTGTGCAAACTTGATCAATTATGGGAGGACCCCGCCCAGCCAGAAATTGGTTGGAGAAAGGCCAAGCTGTGCGTTTGTCGCGTCGGAGAGTCAAGGTGCAGGCACATGACCACCGAGCAAACCCTCCTTCTCTGGACCATGATTGGCACCGCCGGAACCGCACTCTTCACTCTGCTGTTGGCGCTCTTCGCGTTACTCGCATGGCGAGCCTCTGCAAAGTCGCTCGGCATCATGCGCGATCAGGAGAAGGCCACCGCCAAGGCCGCCGCGGAGCAAGTAGAGGACCAGACCTGGGGGCGGCAAGTTGAAGCGCTGGCCAAGTATCTCGACCTGCTCCGGAGATACGCAATGACCGAGCCCATGAGCAAAAGCGACGTGGCCTGGCTTGAAGGTTCGGGAACTCGCCCCGACGAGACGAAACAGCGCGCCGCCCGTGATCAAGTCCAATCTCATGGGAACTTGGAGCGGGACTTGCAAGTCGCGGGCGACATCTGGCGGATGCTCCATAGAAGCGAGTTCAAGGCCACCTTTCCTTTATACCGAGCTGAGTCAGCCATCGTGAAGGCGTTTCCAGAGATACCCCGGGGCCGACAGGACCACATGGCGTGGATAAGCGCCGCTGTGGCACTCGTCGTGGGTGTTCAGGCTTGGCAGTTGTCTTGGAACAAGGAAGCCAACGCTCAAGCATTGCTGGACGACGTTGAACGAATGCTGGCGAAAGGAGCACAGCCGTATGACCGAGCCTGACCCCTACACCCCCGGCCAGACGGCGGAGAACGGGCGGCCGATCTGTGGGGCTAAGAAGAAGGACGGCAACCCATGCGGTGCATCCCCAGCGAAGGGTGCCACTCGGTGCCGGCGGCATGGCGGGAACACGCCACAGGCGAAGGGGAAGGCCAAAGCCCGGGTCACCACGGAGAAGGCCGGCCGTGCCCTCCGGAACCTCGGCTACGACTCCGAGGCCGAGAACATCAACCCCGCCGAAGCCCTCCTACGGCTCGTGTCCGACAAGTACCGGGAAGTCGCCTGGCTCCGCATGCAAGTCGACCACATCCAAGCGGGCAACAACCCCGGCGGCACCACGCCCCTCGTCTGGGGCGTCACCGGCCACGAATTCGGCGTCGGACCCGACGGCCCCATCGACAAGACCACAGAGTCGTCGGACCTGAACATCTACGTGCGCTGGCTCCACACCGCCGAAGACCAACTCGCCCGGTACGCGTCCGCCGCGCTCAAGGCGGGCGTCGAACAACGCCAGTTGGATATCCGCGAAGCCGAAGCGCTGATCTTCGTCGGAGCCATCAACTCCATCCTCACCGCATTGCAGCTCACCACCGAGCAACAGCAGCTCGTCCCCACCATCGTGCCTCAGGCACTACGGGCACTCGAAGGCAGGACCGCATGAGACAGCGAAAGGCACGCGCCGGCCTGACCATCCGCGACGGCCGCGCCTACACCGAGGTGCGGGACCTCCGCAATGGGAGCACACTCGTCACAGATCACGGCACCGTCCGGATCTGGCAGAAGTTGCTGGACGAAGCCCGCGTGGACGTCGCCGCCTTCGACCGGGTCATCTTCGCCGGGCACTCCCTCAAGGACTGGGACGACCTAACCCCCGACGACTGGGAAGGACGGGCCGTATGACCACTGCCAAGGAACGTTTGCAGGCACACGCCGAAGCACTGAGAGCGAGCTCATTCTGGCCGTACCTGTGCGCCCCGTCCGACTGCTCCAAGGCACCACACCGCGGCCCCGAGGGGCCGAACGAGGACATGGGTCAGTGCGGCCAGTGTGGATCCCCGTCGTGGTCCATGCGGCCCTGGGGCGAGACCTTCGGTTACCACCTGGATGACTGCTCCCTACCCATCTGGCACGAGTCTCGCTGCCAGCCCGGCGGCACCGGACACCCTGACGCACCCACGATTCGAGGATGACCATGACCGAGACCGAGATCCACCTGTGCGAGACCGGGTGCGCCCGCCCCGCCCCGTCGACCCTCATGTGCTGGGACTGCGTGGACGACATCGTGCGGGCAGTCGAGCGGGGCTGGTCTGTATCTGATGGACTACTGGCCATCAGCCGTCGGGAGATGGCCCCCCAGCTACTCCGCACCGAAGCCACCACCCGGCCCGCCTACGGCCCCACCGAACCCATGAACCTCACCGCCCTGGCCATCCTCCAAGACCTCCGAGCATGGCGGCAGCTGACCGCCGCGGACTGGTCCCAAGTCGAGAACCCGGGATGGTGGCACCACTGGGTGCAAGCCCGCGTGCAGATGGCCGTGGACATGGTCGAAGGAGAGAAGGAGACGGCGCCGGACCTCGCTGGCGTCCGCCACCGGGTCAAGCAAGAAGGCGCCTACGTGCCCATGCTCGTCGGCACCGCCACCGCCTGGCTCGCCAGGTACGGCATCTACGTCGACAAGAAGCGAGTGGGCATGTGGGCCGCCCGCGGCAAGCTCCACCCCAACGGCAGGGACCACACCGGGACCGCGCTCTACACGCCAGCCGCCATCGTCGCCGCCCTCCACCCGACACGCGACCCAGAAGCACTCATTGAGGTGTAGTTGAGGCGTGATTGCTGTATAGTTGGGTAACAGCAGGGACGTTTGCCGTCCCCACAAAGACCGCCGGTGGTGGGTTGAGGGTCCTGTTCGCGCTAGATACTCCCCACCATCGGCCCCCACTTCACGGTGTGGACAGCCCGGACCGAGCATCGACGAGAACCGCCGGCAGCTAGAACACACCGTGAACACTTCAACAGCCCCGTTGTCTGGCAGGGGGCGACCCGGACGCAATGCATATGCGTCAAGGTGCGAACGGGCTACCCCAAACGCTGGGACGCCGGCGGGCCCGCCACTGTCAACCAACTTCAACACCGAGGATCGGAGGACGGAGGCCGCACCATGGCAGCGGCATCCGTGTGGGAGCTGGCGGCCCAGAAGTTCGAGAAGACGGCGCCCGAGTACGCCAGCCCCTTGGACATGGCCACCGCCCTCGACCCTCGAGTGGTCCGCACCCCAGCACTGGACCTCATCAACCAGCGCCTCGTGGAGACCATGAACAAGCCGGACGGCCGGCTCATCATCTCCATGCCACCCCAGGAGGGCAAGAGCCAGCTCGGCTCCCGCCGCTTCCCCCTCTGGGCCCTGACCCAGAACCCCGATCTGCGCGTGGCCATCGCCTCCTACGAGGCCAACATCGCCCGCCGCTGGGGCCGCGTCATCCGCGACGACCTCAACCAGTACACCGACCGGCTGGGCCTCCGCGTCCGCCCCGACCTGGCCTCACAGGCCGAATGGCAGCTGGCCAACCAAGAGGGCGGCGTCTTCACTGCTGGTGTCGGTGGGGCCATGACCGGCCGCCCCGTGGACCTCATGATCATCGACGACCCCGTGAAGGGCCGCGAGCAGGCCGACTCCCCCACCATCCAGGAGAAGACCTGGACATGGTGGACCGACACCGTCCTGACCCGCCTCGCCCCCGGCGCCCCGGTCATCCTCATCTTGACCCGCTGGTCCGAGAACGACCTCGCAGGGAAGCTCCTCGACGATGAGCCGGACGTGTGGGAGTTCCTCAACATCCCAGCCCAAGCCGAAGGCGACAACGACCCCCTCGGCCGTGATCCTGACGAGTTCATGATCTCCGCCCGTGGCCGCACCACCGCCCAGTGGGAAGCCCGCAAGCGCTCATCCGGCCCCGTCACCTGGGCCAGTCTCTACCAGGGCCGGCCTTCCCCGGCTGAGGGTGGGATCTTCCCCACCGACTGGCCGACCTACGACACGCCCATCTGGGTGCAGCACGACGACGGGCGCCGAACCGTCCCCGGAATCGACCGTGAAGACCACGAGCTCATCCAGTCGTGGGACCTCGCATTCAAGGGCGGCGACCGGTCGGACTTCGTAGTCGGACAGGTCTGGTTGCGAGTCGGAGCCGACGTGTACCTGCTGGACCAGATCCGTGGCCGCATGGACTTCAACCGAACCCTCCAGGCCGTGAAGGACATGACCGCGAAGTGGCCACAGGCCGGCGCGAAGTTCATCGAGGACAAAGCGAACGGCCCCGCGGTGATCAACAGTCTGTCCCAGTCCATCCCCGGGATAATCCCGGTGGAACCCGAGGGCGGCAAGGTGGCCCGCGCCAACGCCATCAGCCCGTTCGCGCACGCCAAGAACATCCACCTGCCAGCCGCGGCCCTGCTGTCCAACGTCCAGGACCTCCGGGACGAGGCCCTCAACTTCCCGAACGCCGCCCACGACGACACGATCGACGGCATGACCCAGGCAGTCAACCAGCTACTCCTGCGCCCGCTCACCGGCGGCCCGCAAGACCTGGATGAACTGGTCCCCGACACAGAGATGGATTGGTCCCTCTCCCCCTACTGACCGAAGGAGGCCGCCCGTGGGCATTCTGCAGACGCTTGGTCTCCGCCAGTCCCCCGCCGTCCGTGAAGCTCTTACTGCCGGGCCGGACCCGGTCGTGGTGGCGGAGGTGGATTCTCTGACGTTCAAGTTGGAGAAGGCGCAGGAGGCCATCGCGGACCTGCAGCGGGACAACGCCGGCTGGGCCCGCATCGGAGCCGAGACCGTGGAAGTGGATCACTCCACCCTCGTGTCCAACGCCAACCTCGTACGGGCCTTCTCCGGGATGAACCCGCTCATGGTGCGGGCCAAGGCCATCCGTGGCGCCTACGTGTGGGGCGCCGGCTGCACCATCACCGCTCCCGACAACGGGCAGATCGAGGGGCGCCGCTCCCAGGACGTGTCCGCCATCGTGGACGCCTACGTGAAGGACGCCGGGAACAAGGCGGCCGTGTTCGGTGAACAGGCCCGCATGGACCTCGAGGGCGACTTGTTCGACGACGGCAACGTGTTCGTCGGCCACTGGGTAGACCCTCTGTTGGGGACCGTCATGGCCCGCGTCATCCCGTTCGATGAGGTCACCGACAAGCTCACCGCCCCGGGAGACCGGGCCACCACCCACTACTACCTTCGTGAGTGGACCGAGCAACTGAACACCGAGGGCACGCCTCGCCGGATGGCGGCCTGGTACCCGGACATCGACTTCGACCCGATCAACAAGCCCTCGGTCATCAAGGGGAAGCCCGTTCTGTGGCCGGGCAAGACCACCCCCGGGTACGGTGGCGGCGCTGCGATCTGCCACGTGAAGGTCAACGGGGCCGGCCGATCCCGCAAGTGGGGTGTCGGTGACGGCTTCCCCGCGATCCCGTACGCCCGCATGTACAAGGAGTTCTTGGAGGACTGCTGGAACCTGTACAAGGCGCTGTCGAAGATCGCCCGTGTGATCAGCTCGAAGACCGACAAGACCCAGACGGCCCGCGCCGCTGCACAAGCCACCAACGGCCCGGCGGGTGGCACCCTGTACGGTTCCGACCTGCAGGCGAACACCCCGTCCTACTCCGGAATTGAGCCGGTCAAGGGCCGCCCGTTCGCGTCCATGGTCGCCGCGGCCACCGGTGTAGCCGTCACCATCCTCACCGCCGACCCCGGCCAGGAAGGTGCCCGTGCTGTCGCCGAGACCCTGGACAAGCCCATGCGGCTCACGTTCGAGAACCGGCAGAAGCTGTGGGCCGAGTTCATCCGCGCCTCCGTTGGGTACCGGATCAAGCAGTCCGTGAAGGCTCCCCGCGGGGAGTTGAAGGGCCGCATCGAACAGGTCCGGGACCGCACTCAGGTGGTGTTTGCGGACGAGACGGACCAGACGGTCACGGTGGACTTCCCGCCAATCGAGGATGACAACCTCACCATCCTCATGGATGCCGTGAAGATCGCTGACGAGACGGGCAAGATGCCGCCGGTGGAGATCCTGCGGCTCATCCTGCGGGCGTTCAACGTTGAGAACGCTGACGACATCATTGATGACGCTCTTGACGATGACGGCAACTGGATCGACCCCAACCAGACCGCAGCCGACGCCGCAGGGCAGGCCGCGGCCAATGCCCTACGCAACGGCGGAAACCCGGCGGACGTCCTGTGATGTGGGTCCACGCCGCCGGTTGGCTACTGCTGTTCGTCGTCATTGCGGTCCTGCTGCTGGCCATCACCTACCAGCCCACGGGCAAGGTCGGCGGGTATCGGCCGGAGGACCCACCGAGGAAGCCGCCCGCGCCGCCGACCGACCCGGGGAGCTCGTCGCACCGAGGAACACTCTGAGGGGGTGCCCGCATGGCTGTAACCGATGAGGTTGTGCAGCTGGTGCGGGCATCCCGTGACCGGACCGTAGAACTCACCGACCAGCAGGTCGTCGCCATCACCCGAGGATGGGTCGATGCCTGGGACGAGCTCACCCCCAAGTTTGCCGACGCTCTCACCGTCTTGCTGGCCACGGACGCCGACACCATCCCAGCCAGCGTGATCGCGAAAGACCGGCGCCTCGCCCAAGCCCTGGCCGCCGCTCGGTCCCGCCTGGACGAGCTCGCCGCCCTGACCAAGGTGACCATCACCAACGACCTCGGCACCGCAGTCCTGGACGCCGTAGACGCGCACCTCGCCTCACTGCAAGCCCAACTCCCGCCCGAGGCCCCCGGGGTCACGCTCGGCACCCTGAACGATGACACCCTGGACGCCATCGTGGCCCGCTCCACCCAGCAGATCGCATCCACCACCGCAGCACTCGCCCCGGCCGCTGAGGCAGCCATGCGCGCCGAGCTCATCCGCGGCATCACCGTCGGGGACAACCCGAACACGGTGGCCCGACGCATCATGACCCGCACCGAGGGAGCGTTCAACGGTGGCCTCGCCCGGGCCGCCCGCATCGCCCGAACCGAAATGCTCGACGCCGGCCGGGCCGCCAGCCGTGCCAGTGCACAAGTCAACCGGGACCTCATCACCGCCCGCATCTGGATCGCATCACTCGACTCCCGGACCTGCGGATCCTGTCTCGCCCAGCACGGCACGGAATGGCCGGTCGATCAGTTCGGCCCCGAGGACCACCAGCAGGGCCGGTGCACGTTCGTGGACAAGACCAAGACCTGGGCGGAGCTCGGCTTCACCGGCATTGAGGACGACGAGCCCGACCGGCCTGCCGAGCGAGACGACTGGTGGAACAGCCTCACCGAAGAGACCCAGGACCGCGCCCTCGGCAAGACCCGGGCCGACCTACTCCGCAACGGGGATGTCACCTGGGCGGACCTATCCACTCGCCACGAGAGCCCCGACTGGCGGCCGTCCTACAGCCTCACCCCAGTGAAAGACCTACTCCCCCAGTAGGTGCGCCCGGTAGTTCGCCGCGGGCCGGTGCTCCACCGCCCCGCAAAACCGGCACTTCACCCACATCGCCCCACCGAACGACGCCAAATGCACACCGTCAAGCACCCACTGGTGCCCATCCGGGGTGCACACGTTCGCGTCATCATCCACCCCAACAGCCTAGGAGGCATCGTGGCGACTCTGCTACAGCAGCGCATCCATGAGGCCACGACCACGGCGCCGGCCAACACCGGTCCGGGCCGTGTTCTCCTGACCATCATCACCCCTGGCCAAGGATCGTCCGGCCAATACTCAGCAGAGATGCTCGAGCGGGCCGCCAAGGACAAGGCGTTCCCCCGAGGCACCCAGGGCCACGTGAACCACACGACCGCCATGGAAGACATGGAGCGCCCGGAGGGTGACCTCCGGAACCTTGCCCTCGTCCTGACAGAGGACGCCCGGTGGACCGGCGATGCCCTCGTCGCCGAGGCCCGTGTCGGGTCCGCGTGGCGTGACTTCGTGACCGAGTTCGGCGAGTTCATCGGGGTCTCCATCAGTGCGGCCGCCGAGATCTCCGAGGACGGCACCGTGAACCGCCTCATCCCGGACCCCTTCAACCGCGTGGACCTAGTGACCGTCGCCGGCCGCGGGGGACGCATCGCCGAGGTCCTGGAAGCGGCCCGAGTCATCGAGTCCCGCTCGATGCGGGCCACTGAGACCACGAACGGTGACCGCAACGGGTGGCTGGCGAAGGCCGTCTACGACACCCACGGCACGGACGGCTCGTACGTCTGGTTCGAGGACTTCGACGACGACTACGTCTACTACTCCACCGATGAGCGGTACACGACTCGCACCTACCGGCAGACGTACACCGTCGACGGGTCCACCGTGACGCTCGAGGGCGGCCCGGAGCCGGTGCGCCGCCGCACCGAGTTCGACCCCATTACCCCCACAGATTCCCCGTCCGGTCCGGCCGGGGTCAACGAGAAAAAGGAGGGCGCCACCATGGCGACCATCGATGACAAGGAACTCGCCGACCTGCGCGAGTCCGCCGGCCGGGTCACCGCGCTGGAGAAGGAACTGAAGGACGAACGCGACGCCCGCGAGGAAGACGCTCGCAAGGCCGCCAAGGAAGCAGCCGAGGCCCGCAAGGACAAGGCCCTGGCCGCCGTCACCGAGGCGTTCGGCAAGGACGCCCCGAAGTTCTACGTGACCGCCGCCGAGTCGGCCGCGAAGGACGACGACTACGACCACGACGCGTTCGCCGCCATGGTCACCGAGGCCGCAGCCGCCCGTGAGTCCGCCAACGGCGCCGGCACCCCCTCCGGCGTCGGCGACACCGCCGCCACCGGCTCCGAGGACATCACCCCCGAGTCCGCCAGCAAGGCCGTCGCTGAGGCGTTCGGCCGCAACGTGAAGGAGGCCTGACCGTGGCCAAGAACATGCGCCTCCCCGAGGCACTGCACATCTCCCTGCCCGTCCCCGCCTACGTCGTCCCCGGTTCCCCTGTGGCCGTCGGCGCCTTCCGCGGCATCGCCCAGACCGAACGATTCCCCGACGGCACCGCCACCGTGTGGCTCAACGGCTCCGCTGACGTCACCGTCACCGGCGCCGTCGCCAACGTCGGAGACCCGGTGTACATCACCGCCGCCACCGGCGCACTCACCACCACCGCCACGGACAACCTCCTGTTCGGCTTCGCACTGGCCACCAAGGCCGCCGCTGCCGGACCGGTCGAAGTCTCCCTGCTCAACGGCCCGGCACAGGCCTGAAGGAGAGAAACACCATGACCATTCTCAACACCGAAGAACTCCTCCTGGCCGAAGGCTGGGAGAAGCGCAACGCCCCCTCGCAGGGCTTCCTCACCAACATGGTCGAGGCCGCCAAGCTATTCAACGACGGCATGAAGCGGGGCAACCCCTTCAAGAAGGCCATGCTGTCTGAGGCGCTCACCCGGGGTGACTTCAACATCTACCTCGGCGCCGCCTTCGACCGGGAGATGCTTGCCAAGTACGAGGATCTGACCCCGGAGTGGCAGAAGCTCGCCCGGGCCACCACCGTGAAGGACTTCAAGCCGAAGACCTTTGTCGACCTGTTCGGCGGCCGTGGTGCCCTCGATGAGGTCAAGGAGGGTGCCGAGTACAAGGAGCGGAACAAGGACGCGGCCAAGTACGAACTGGCCGTGAAGAAGTTCGGCAACCTGTTCAAGCTGACCTGGGAGCTCATCGTCAACGATGACCTCGACGGCCTGACTCAGCTGCCGGCCGACCTGGCCCAGGGCGCAATCGAGACCGAGGACAAGGCCGCCTTCGAGGCATTCGTGTCCGCCGCCGGTCCGAAGGCAGACTTCTTCAAGTCCGCCAACGGCAACGCCGTGGACAACAAGCCGCTCACCCGCGCCAACCTGCAGGCCGCCTACGTGGCGATCAGCAAGCGCAAGGACAAGAACGGCAACCCGTCCCGGGTGGCCAACTCCAAGATGCAGCTGGTTGTCCCCGCTGCCCTGATGTTCGAGGCCGAGCAGCTGGTGTCCACCCCGACGATCCCGAACCCCGAGGGCGGGTCCGGGATGATTCCGAACCCGCTGGCCGGCAAGTTCACCGTCGTGGTGTCGGACTACCTGACTGTGGTGAACACCTCGGCCAAGGCGGACACCACCTGGTACCTGCTGCCCGCTCCGACGGCGTCGCGTCCGGCCCTCGTGGTCGCCAAGCTCCGCGGCCAGGAGAACCCGGACATCCGGGTCAAGGCCGACCAGGGCCAGCGCCTCACTGGTGGGGCCATCTCCCCGGAGGAAGGCTCGTTCGGCGATGACACGATCGCCTACCGCGGCCGCCACGTCGTGGGCGCCGGCACCCTGGATCCGATGCTGACGTACGCGTCCACCGGTTCCTGATCTTCCCCTCTGAATGGGTGGGGCATGTGAGCACCCAGCGCCAATAGCTGGCACCTCTGCCCCACCCGCCCCCTTCAACTTCATAGCGCCGGGAGGTACTGCCGTGCCCATCAACTTCACTACCCCGGTTGGACTCGTCCGTCTGAACATCACGGACCTGGACGAGAATGCCCCGCTGCTCTCGGATGACATGATCACCGGCCTGCTGGTGGCTTCCGATGAGAACGTGAACCGAGCAACCGCCCGGGCGCTGCGCATCATCGCCACCTCTGAGGTGCTGGTCGCAAAGAAGATCCGCACCCAGGACCTCTCGTCGGATGGGCCGGCGGTGGCCGCTGAGCTCCGGGCGCAGGCTGACGAGTACGACGGCCACGCCAACACTGAGGACGGTGAAGCCTCGTTCATCGGCTACGTGGCCCCCGGGCTGTCTGGCCGTCATGAAGCCGAAGAGTACGGACGCTGGCCATGGTAGGCCTCCCGAATCACCAGGTCATCCCACCGGAGTGGCAACAACACCATAGGCCTGTTGCCGAGTCCACCATGACAGGGCTTTGTCGGGTTCATGGTGCCGACGCCCCGCCGGTATGGCCGGACGTAGAGCCCAGCCCCGGTCCTGCGTACGCCAGTGACGTGCCCTGCCGTGTGCAGCAACGCACCGGCGAACGCGAGGCCGAGGTCGTCTCTCAAGACGTGAGCACCCGTGAGTACCTCGTGACCCTGCCACTTTCACGGATGCCGGACTTGACCGTCACGGGCTCAGGCCCGTACATCACCGTCACCGGGTACAAGCCCGGCCACGACGGTGACCCGCACCTGATCGGACGCCGCCTCAAGGTCACGTCCATCCAGCGCGGAACTCTCGTCTGGGAGCGTGACCTCACCTGCCTGGACGACCTCACCCAGGGCGGTGGCTGATGGGTGCAGGCGACGACATTCGGGCCCACGCCAACCGGCTACAGACCGCCCCGGGGAAACTCCGGCCCATGGTCGTGGCCGCCACCGTGAAGGCCACGATCGACACCGCCAACGGAGCCCGGGAACTGGCGCCGGTGGACACAGGCATGCTCAAGGGTTCCATCACCACGGAGACCGGAACCGACGGCAGCGCCGTCTATGGCCAGGTAGAGGCCGGCGTGAACTATGCCGCGTACGTCGAGCACGGCACGTCCCGCATGGCACCCCAGCCCTATATGTCCCCGGCATTCGAGAAGAACAGCGCGAAGTGGTTGGAAGCCCTCGGCCAGCTCGGCGGGAAGGCGGTCACCTGATGGCAGGCATCCCTGACGCTCACCCGATCTTTAAGCACATCGAAGCCCTGATCAAGACGGTCCGGTCATTCGGCCCGACCCGCGTCGACACCGGCAAAGTCCCCGCCGGGATCACCACCGTGGGCGGCCACATCCTGCCGTACTGCGTGCTCTGGCCCGGAGCCGGATCCCCCTACGACCAGGAGCCCGTGGCTGGCGGCCCGGACCTGCAGGGCCAGGAGTTCCGGTTCAACACCACCGTGGCCGCCACAGAGACATGGGCGGTCCTCGGTGCCACCGGCGAACTCAAAGCGGCCCTCACCGGCGCCCGGGTCGGCTCCGGCATCATCCGGCCGGCCCTTTCCCAGCAAGCCGCGACCGTCCTCACGGACACCGACATCTCCCCGGCCCGCCCATTCCTTCCCCTCTCCTGGACCCTGACCACCACCCGCAACCCCGAACAGTAGGAGGCCCCCGTGCCGAAGCAGTCCCCTGATGGCCGTGTGTGGGCCATCCGAAAGAACGACGCCACCAAGCAGAAGTTCCGGTGGCCCGCCCACCTCGTCGAGCTCGACGACAACCTCGACTTCGCCCCCTCGGAGAAGAACCGGCGCCGCGTCACTGAGCCCGAACCGAACACCACCCCCAAGGCCAGCCGCGTGGCCGAGCCGAAGGACGCCTGACCATGAGCAACGAGATTCCAGAGGGCTACGAGCCCGCTGAGAACGCCGCAGCCAATGACATCGTCATGGACGCCCTTGAGAAGGCGCTGGCCGCGCAGGACCGCGACCCCTACGGCGAGGACAGCCCAATCGAGCTGATCGGGCTGTCAGACGCTGTCGTCGAGGCACTGCTCAAGGCAGGCGTCGCCATTCCCGAAGGGCTGCAGAGCCCGTTCACTACACCCCTCACCCAGAAGGAGTCCTGACCATGACCGTCACCCCCATCTCTGCCCTGCCCCCGCGAACGTTCGCCGAGCAGCGCCGCAAGATCACCGTCCTCACCGCACCCCCGACCGAACCCCTCGGTGCGCTCACCGTCGCCACCCTGACGGCCGGCATGGACGCCGCCTGCCGTGTCGCCCAGGAAGGCACCCGGTTCGCGGCCACCGCCTCGGAGACACTGAACCAGCCCGCCGTGTGCGAGCCGTCCTCGGCTTCCGTACCCGCCCGCTCGAACTACGAGGGCTCCATCGCGGTGTTCCGGTACTTCGACGAGACGAACCCGGGCGCTGCCGACCCGACCGGCGACGTCCTGTTCCAGGCCCTCAAGGTCAAGGGCACCCCCGTGTACGTGGTGGAGTCCCTGACCGGCAAGGACTGGGACGAGGAGTGGGAGGCCGGCGACGAGTACTCCGTGTTCGCCGTGACCACGGACAACTGGCAGCGCCAGGCCGACCCTCACGCCGGGTACATCCACGTCACGATCCCACTGACGGTGCAGGACGCCGAACTCAACGGCGTCGTCGCAGGCACCGCCGGGGCCTGACCCACTGAACTCCCGGTCCCGGCGTGCTGATGGGTCACCGCCGGGACCGGGTCCAGCCCCTCCTGATCACCCATCGAAACCCATCAAGGAGAACCCATCATGCGACTCATCTCCCTCGGCGCGACGGTGCACGCCAACGCCGACCACATCACCCACCTGCAGACTGAACTCATACCCGAACGGAACGCAGGTGTGGTCATCATCCACCTGACCGGCGGGGCCAAGATCAACTACCAACTCGACCGCCTCGGCGTGCCACTCGCGAAGCAGGCCGACGACATCATCAAGCAGATCCAGGAGGCCGCTCGTGGCTGACCTGGACCCAGATACCTTCGACCTCACCGGATGGCTGGCCGGCCACGACCCGGACGAGTACCGGCCCCGACAGACCGTCACCGTCTACCTCATCCAGCCCGGCCTCAAGGACGAGCTCGACCGCCTCCGCGAGGAGCACACCAACCGTGACGCTGCGGTCAAGCGAGCCGAGACCGAGAAGCTGCAGCGCTCCGTCGCCGAGCCGTCCGCCAACGCTCACCAGGTGGCCCTCAACCGCATCGAGGCCCGCATGGCCGAGCTCATCGAGCAGGTCGACGAGGCGAAGCGGGAAATCACCATCATCGGCATGATCAACCCCGAAGTTGAGGCAGCCACCGCCGACATAGAGCGCAAGGACGCCGCCGGCCGCACCTACGCCCTGCTGGCCGCCTCCGCTCGAGTCGACGGCAAACGCGTCACCGTCGATGGACTCAAGGCCCTGCACTCCGCCATCGGCCAGGGCCAGTGGCAGCAGCTCGTGAACGCCTTCAACGAGGCCACCTACGGCGATCCGACCGGCGGCGTCACGGCCCCTTTCTCGCCGAGGTCCTGACCCGAGACCACGCCCGCCCCACCCTCGCCCTGCTCGACACCAGCGTCCGTTACCAGCGGGCCCCGTCGGCGTGGGTGGGCGGGGACGGGACTTGGACGGATCGGGACCACCTGCTCACCCACGCCCACACCCTCTACCAACGGATGCTCTGCCCCGACTGCGGGCGCACCCTCACCGAGTGCGGATCCGGCGCCTACAACGTCCAGACCCGCATCTGTGAGCCGTCGGCCGCCATCCAGCGCTGGCGAAAGGAGAACAAGGACCCCGCCCCCGGGATCGTCCTCTTCGCCGTGCCCTCCGAAGCCGCAGCCGACTCACCCACCGTCGCATCCGCACCCGCCTGGTGGCGCGAGAAGTACGGAACCCCAACCGAATAGAAGGAGGCCACCGTGGCGGATGAAGTCGTACGGTCACGGTTCGAGGCCGAAACCTCCGGGTACGACCGGGCGATGGAGCGGTCCGCGAAGGTCACCGACAAGTTCGCCGACTCCGCAGACAAGGCCGGCAAGGCCACCGAGCAGTCAGCGCAGAAGCAAGAGCGGGCCGCTCAGAATGCCGCCAAGGCCCAGGACCGTTCCGCTGACGCCGCCGGCCGCCTCCGCGTCGCCCAGCAGAAGCTCAACGACGCCCGCACCAGCGGCGACACCACCCGCATCGTTGCCGCCGAGGAAGGCGTGGCCAAGGCACAGCGCGACGTTGAGCGCACCGCCCAGGAAGCCGCATCCGCCCAGGACGCCCTGCAACGTGAGCTCGCTGGATCCGGGGACGCCGCACAGCAGTCAACCGGCAAGTTCGAGCGTCTCTCCAAGGCCGTCAAGGACCACCGCGGCGACATGGAGCAGGTGGGTACCGTCGCCCTCGCCGCCGGGGCCGGACTGACTGCCGCTGCGGCTGGCATGGGTAAAGCCGCCATGGACTGGGAGACCGCGTGGGTCGGCGTCAATAAGACCGTCGATGGATCAGCCGAAGAAATGGCAGCCCTCGAGGGCGAGCTCCGGACCCTCGCCACCACCCTGCCGGCCACCCACACGGAAATCGCGGCCGTCGCCGAGGCAGCCGGCCAGCTCGGCATCGCACGGGAAGACGTGGCCGCGTTCACCCGCACCATGATCGACCTCGGCGAGACCACCAACCTCACCGCCGAAGAGGCCGCCACCACCCTCGCTCAGTTCATGAACATCATGGGCACCAGCGCGGACGACATCGACAACCTCGGATCCTCCCTCGTGGCCCTCGGCAACGACGGCGCCAGCACCGAGAAGGACATCCTCATGATGGGGATGCGCGTCGCCGCCGTCGGCAAGCAGATGGGCATGTCTGAGGACCAGGTCATGGCCCTGGCCTCCGCGATGTCCTCCGTGGGCATCGAAGCTGAGGCTGGCGGTACCGCCATATCCATGGTGATGAAGAAGATCGACACCTCCGTCCGTGAAGGCGGGGACTCCCTCACCGGGTGGGCCGAAGCGGCCGGTGTCTCCGCAGAGGAGTTCGCCAACGCCTGGCAGAACCGCCCCGCCGAGGCCATGGTCATGCTCACCTCCGGGCTGGGAGACGTTGCCGCCAACGGTGGAGACGTGAACGGCATGCTCGCCGACCTCGGCGTGAAGGGTGTCCGTGAGGCAGACACCATGCTTCGCCTGGCCCAGTCCGGGGATCTGCTCGCCGAGTCCTTCGAAACTGGCGCCGAGTCATTCGCGTCCGCGTCCGCCCTGGCCGACGAGGCCTCCAAGCGGTACGAGACCGCAGAGTCCCGCATCGCCGTGTCCTGGAACAAGATCAAGGACTCCGCGATCGACGCCGGCGGGGCCATCCTGCCCGTCGTCGCGACCGTGACCGAGTCCATCGGTGGCATTGCCGAGGTGTTCTCCGCCCTGCCTGACCCGGTGAAGGCCGGACTGGGAGCCCTGACCGGTGCCGGTGGCATCGCCTTGTTGGCCGCCGGCGGGTTCCTTACCCTCGCCCCCCGAGTCGTGGACACCGTCGACGCCATGCGCGGCCTCGGTGTCACCGGCGCCCGGGCAAAGTCGGCACTCCGTATCGGTGGTATCGCCACCGGTGCCGCGGTCGGAATCACTGCCCTCGTGACCGGCCTGACCGCCCTCTACAACTCCACACGAGACGCTGCACCTGGCGTGGAGGAAGTCGCCAACGCCACGCTGAAACTCAACGAGGCCGGCGACTCGGCCGACCTGGACAGCAAGTTCGACTTCTCCGGAATCACCACCCACGTCAACGGGTTCGGTGACGCGCTCAAGCGCATCGACCTGTCCAACCCGATCAAGCACGTCCAGTCCTTCGGCGACACCGTCTTCCAGCAGGACAACGTCATGTCACAGGTGCGGGACACCATCACGTCCCTGGACCAAGCGCTGGCCACCATGGACGCCGAATCGGCAGCGCAACAGATGAACGCCCTGCGCATCGAAGCGGAGTCCGTTGGCCGCATGGACCTGTCCTCCTGGACCGAACTGCAACGGGTATTCCCGGAGTACGCGAAGGGCGTGGAGGCCGCGGCCAACGCCACCGGGCAGGCCACGTCCGAGGCGGACCTGTTCCAGGCCGCCATGGGCAACCTCCCGGCGCACATGCAGGCCGTCGCCGAGGGCGGAGAAGCCGCAGGCGAGGGAGCCGCGGCCGGCGCCGAAGGAATCAACGAGCTCGGAGAAGCGGCCGAGGAAACCGAAGAGTCCCTGTCGGACATCGTGGACGCCATGATGACCCTCGGTGTCATCAACCGCGACGCGCAGGCGGCCACCGATGCTCACCAGCAGTCCCTCCGGGACCTGGCCGAGTCGTTCAAGGAGAACGGCATGTCCATCGAAGGGAACACCGAGAAGGCCGCGGCCAACCGCGCCGCCACCCGCGAGGTCGCCGAGACCGCGTGGGACGCTGCGGCGGCCCTGGCAGAGCAGGGGGCCGCGCACGGAGATGTTCGTGCCGAGCTCGAGTCCGGGTATGCCGCCCTGTACGAGACAGCGCGTGCCTCTGGGATGAATGCCACGGCCGCCGAGGAATGGGCTAAGGCCCAGCTTGGCATCGACCGGGACGTGGAAGTGTCCACGTGGATGGATGAGTCTGCTGCTCGTATGGCCGAGTTCACCGGGCAGGCTGTCGAAGCCATCCCTGGGTACAAGGGCGTTACCGTCGCTGTGTCCGAAGACGGCACCGCCGGCTCCG
This sequence comes from Citricoccus sp. K5, assembly GCF_902506195.1. Classification (NCBI taxonomy): domain Bacteria; kingdom Bacillati; phylum Actinomycetota; class Actinomycetes; order Micrococcales; family Micrococcaceae; genus Citricoccus; species Citricoccus sp. K5. Next base: position 56,337 of record NZ_LR732819.1, on the reverse strand, counting down.
TGCAGGAGAAAATCAACGAGGTCACCGGCAAGACGGAGCACATCTTCGTCACCGAGGACGGAACGACGATCGATGTCCAGGCGAAGATCCGGAACATCAACGGTGTCGAACGCACCGTCTGGGTTGATGACAACGGCACCGTGTACGGGACCCAGCAGGACATCAACAACATCGAGGGCACCGACGTGGTCGCCCGCGCCCATGCCGAGACCGCGGCTGCTGAGCGTGAGTTCGCCCAGTTGGCCCGGACCCGGTCAGTGAAGTTCGTGGCGTCCGGGCTGAACAACCTGAGCAGTTCCCTGTCCGGGATGATGAACCGCTTCGGTGGCTACACAGGCGGCATGGTGGGTCGAGACTTCGGCCTGCCGCGCCTGGCCAATGGCGGGCGCCTGCCCTACTACGGGTTGGGCACGGACACCATCCTCGGCATTGGGTCCCACGGAAGGCCGACAGCCCTTGTGGATGATGGCGAATTTGTGGAGCCGGAGCCTATGACGCGGAAATACCTCGGAGTGCTTGAGGCGATCCGGGTGGATCACCCATCCATCCAGCACCTCGCCGGACTGCAGGGCGGGGGCACGGTGGGCCGGGAGTGGTCGGGGTCCTCGATTAACGTCGGCCTCGACTACGAACGACTGGAGGCGTCACTGGGTGGGCGTGGCGGTCCGCAGATCAATCTCGGGGGCATCCACACCATTGATCCGACAGCGGCGGCCAAGGTCGCTGTGGGGGATCTGCAGCACGCATTGGAGGTCAACGGACTATGAGCCAGATTGTCTACGTCGATGGGGTGAACATGTCGGCGCTGCCGTATGGGGTAAGGGCTACGGTCACGACCTTGGACGGCTGGTGGGATTCGCCGGAGACGCGTTCCCAGTCAGTCCCCCGCCTGGCTCGGGGCGGAGATTTCGAGGCCCCGGTCTATGACGAGGCTCGGTTCATCGAATTCGCGGCCAACATTCACGCGCCGTCGCACGAGTCCATGCACAAGATCGGCATGGTCTTCACTGGCATGTTCCGCCGCAATGGCGGGCGGGGTGCGTTCCGTGTGGACGATCACTGGCCGGGTCAGTATCAGTTCGCCAACGTGGAGCGTGCCTCCTCGATCCGGTTCACGCCGATCACGGACAAGCTGGCGCGGCTGTCGATGACGCTGAAGGCCCCAGACCCCTACAAGTACGGGATCCGCAACGAGTTCAACGGCGTGCCGGGGACCGCCATCGACATCCACCATGACGGCAATGCTGAGGCGTGGCCGATCTTCGTGGTGTCTGGGACGTTCCCCGGTGGGTTCACGGTGTACGGGTCCTCGACCGCCCCGATTGCGTTTACGGACGCCATCTGGCAGTCCGCAGGCGATGTGGTGACGATCTACTCCGGCACAGGCGAGGTCTACCTGAACGGCAACCCGGCCCCCGGCGGGTCGGTCGGACGGTCCACGCTGACGTCTGTGGCGCCGAGTGAGTCCCGCCGGGTGAACGTTATCCCCCACGACGGGGCGAACAGCACGGCCACGTACCTGGTCCGGCTGTACGACACCTACATCTAAGGAGGCCGCGTGGAGCGGGACTGGCGGTTCTTCATCGTGAGCACGAACAGCGGGGTCGTCCATCGGGAGATCTACCCGTCGGCGTTCAACGGGGACATTTCCTTGAACACAGGTGTCGGCGGATCGGTCACGATCCCACTGGCGTCCGTTCGCGACGCGGGCAAGTCGTACTGGGAGTCGCTGACCCTGCCGACCATCCGGTCCTTGTTCGTGACCTACAAGGGTGTCGCCGTGTGGGGCGGTGTGGTGTGGAAGCGGAAGTACACCAAGTCCGCGAACACGATCACCCTGACGATGCAGGATCTGTGGTCGGTGCTGAAGCGCCGCTACCTCATCCGGGCTATCACCCGGCCTGCCGAGTCCCATCTCCAGTTCGGGCCCTACTCCTTGGTGACCGCTGCATGGAAGATCGTCCAGTTCGCCAAGGATGACGCCACCTGGCGCGATGACCTGCCGATCATCTTCCCGTCCAACACGGTGGCTGGCGACACGGTGCTCAACTACCGGGGGTACCAGGCCATTACGGTGGCCGACGCGGTGGAACAGGTGATCGGTTGGTCCGGCGGACCGGATGTCTGGTTCAAGCCGGAGCGCAACACCTCTGACAGCACGGGCCGGTTCCACTGGCGGATGCAGTCCGAGGCCGCCCTCAACATGGACCACCAGATCGACGTGAACCTGGTGGGCTCGGGCGTGGACTACGAGGTCGAGCACGATGCCGAGAACGTGGTGAACAAGGCGTACGTGTTCGGTGTCGGCAACGGGTCCAAGACCGCGTCCGCGTCCGAGTTCCGCCACGAGACCCAGTACATCCAGTTGGACGGGGCGTGGATGGATCGCAAGACCCACCAGCGCCACCATCTCGTCCGCTTCGCCGGGGAACGGGTCCGCCGGAACGCCGACATGAACTACACGCACCGGATGACGATCCACCCGGATGGGTTTCCTGGCCTGCTGAACAACAACGAGTCCGCGCTGAGGATCGTGCCGGGCATGGTCGTGAACCGCATCTCGGACGACTCGGACCCGTTCCTCAACCCCAATAAGTCGTTCCGGCTGGCCGGTTACCGGCTGTCCGTCGGCGCGAACGGCGCAGACCCCATTGAGCTTGATCTGAGAGGATGACCAGCTTTGGCAGACCGTAACCCCCTCACCCTGGATCAGGGTCCGATGGTGACCACGATGAAGGCACTGGACCGCCGTGCCAGGTCTCTTGAGGCAGGGTTCTCCCTGGCCAACTCGTCCGTGGATGACGGCGAGGTGATGGTCATCGGCCCGGGTGGCCACATCGAAGGCCTGCCGCTAGAGGACATCCCAGTGGATACCGTCCCGCCGCAGGCCCCATCCAAGCTGGTGACGGCAGAGCGGTACGGTGTCCTGTTGCCGCAGTGGGACGGGCTGGGTGAGGACGGCCAGTCGATGCCGGACGACTTTGCCAGCACCACCGTGTACGCCGCCCTGTCAGCCACCGCGCCTGACGATGAGTGGGAGGCCGTAGGCACCCTTGGTGGCGGCGGCGTGCTGCCGGTGGCCGGCCGGGAGGCTAACGTGCCGGTGTTCTTCCGTGCCATCGCTGCCGATACCACGGGCAACCGTTCCGATCCTGGTCCGGCGTCTGACGGGGTGGCCCCCTCCGTGCTGGTCAACGTGGACGACATCAAGGCCGTGCTGGCCGCGGCCCGTGAGGAACTGGCGGAGTACGCGGAGACGGCCGACGCCCGCATGGTCACTCTGGACCAGAAGGCCACAGAAGCCCGCACGGACATCGACGCCGCTGTCAGCCGGCAAGGTGAGCTAGAAATCATCCTCGAGCCGCTGCCCGGTCAGGTGGAAGCGGCAGAGAAGAACGTCGAGATCGCGACCAACGCCGCCATCGCCGCCGAGGCACGGGCGACCGAGGCCAACAACAGGGCGATGACCCGGCTGGCCAACGGCAACTTCGAGGCGGGATTGCAGTACTGGACCGGCAATGCTGTTCTTGCCGACGAGGGCCATTCCGGCTCCCACTCCGCGCTCATCGGTTCAGTGGGCGACGGGATCACGCCAGAGTCGTTCATGCCCGTTGTGGAGGGGCAGATCTGGGAGCTGCAGTATTACTTCAAGGCAGCAAACGATGCCGCTGTCGGGGCGCAGATCGTGGCCGCCCTGATGGACGAATCCGGGGCGTATGTATCTGGGTACTGGAGGAATACCGAGTCCACCATGGACTGGCAGGATTCCGGCGCGCTTCGGTACACACTTCCAGCCGACGTAAATATGGTGCGCCCTAGGATCTTTCGGTCCGGTCTGGCAACCAAGGCGGCTCACTTTCTGATTGACGACGTGGTCCTCCGTGATGTGACCGACGTGGTCCGCCTCGAAATCGCCGCGCAGGAGGCCAAGAAGGCCGGCACGGATGCCCAGTCTACGGCCGCCGCACTGCAGCTCCGCGTGGACGGCGTGGACACCCGCCTGGAAGCCGCAGAGGGGCGAACCGAGGCTGTGGCCGGCGAAGCCGCCGAAGCCCTGTCCGATCTGGACGCCGCCCTCACGCAGGCGTTCCAGCAGGGTGACACGGCCGCGAAAAATGCCGCCATCCAGGCTGCCGCCTCCGACGCTACGACCAAGGCCAACAACGCTCGCACCGCCGCTGAGGCTGAGGCCAAACGACTCGCCGAAGCGGAGGCCGCTGCCGCCCAGTCTGCTGCTGAGGCGACCGCCGCTGCCGACGCCAAGACCAAAGCCGACAAGGCCCTTGCCGACGCCAAGCTCGATGCCACCAGCAAGTCCGGAGCGGCGCAGACCGCAGCGGAAGCGGAGGCTAAACGGCTGGCTACCGCCGCAGAGAACGCGGCCAAAGCTGCTGCTGCAGCCGACGCGAAGGCTAAGGCTGACGCTGCTCAGGCTGAGGCCATCAAGCAGGCCAAGGCTGACGCGACGACCAAGGCTGATGCCGCTCAGGCAGAGGCCCTCCGGCTGGCCAAGCTCGACGCTACGGCGAAGGCTGACGCGGCCAAGAGCGGGGCGATCAGTGCTGCCGCTGCTGATGCTCAGGAAAAGTTTGATGCCGCCATGTCCGCCGCTGTCGAGGCCTACAAGTCCACCGAGAATATGGTAGCCAACGGCTCGTTCGAGCAGGGCTGGACCGGATGGAACCGCGAGCACTCCGGTGGCACTGTTGACACCTCTGTGTCCCGTTCTGGCGGATCTTCTTTTCGGACTAACAACAATGGCGCGGCAAGCCAGGCAGAGTTCCCCGTGCAGGCCGGGCAGATCTGGCGCTACTCGTGGTGGTACAAGACCGAAGCTGGATTCATCTCTGGCACTCCTGGTGGTTTGCGGTTGCGTGGCAAGGGGGCCGCTGGCGTCCTGACCGACGTGGCCTCTACGGCCATGACAGAAAGCCTTGACTGGAAGCATCAGGCAGTTGAGTACGTTGTACCTGCGAATGTGACTCACTTGGCGGCGCGCTTCGCGTTCGCAATGGGTAGTACTCAGAAGAACATCTGGGTTGACGACCTCGAGTTGAAGAACGTCACCGATGTGAAGAGGCTTGAGCAAGCTGCGCTGGCCGCGCAGAACAGGGCCGACAGCGCACACGGCGAGGCCGGCAAGGCGTGGAACCACGCCGATGCCGCGATGGATGCCGCCGCGACGGCGAAGTCCGACGCTATCAAGCACGCTGACAGCCTGCCGAAGGTGCTGCACGGCACGGCCGGCCCGTCGGGCACGGCTCCGAACGGCTCAATCTGGTGGCAGCACCAGAGCACCCTGTCCGGTCGTGTCATTGGCCAGTGGAACCGGGTGAACAACGCCTGGGTCTCCACCCCGATCGACAGTGCGGCCATCGCCAACCTGGACGTGGGCAAGCTGACCGCCGGCAGCGCCGAGGTGGCCGAGCTGGTCACGCAGAAGCTCCTGGCCAACCAGGCGATCATCAACCGCCTCACGGTCGGAATCCAGGCGTGGATCAGTGGCGTCCTCATCAAGGATGGGGCTATCGACGCCTCTAAGATCACTGTCACCGACGAACTGATCACGGACATCTTCGGGGCCAATCGGGCGCTGATCGAGGACGAGTTGGTGGTGCAGGGGAGCCTGTTTGCCAATAACGCCACCCTTATCTCGGCAGCCATGAAGACCCTCTCCGTCACGGAGAAGGCCCAGTTTGCCGACGCCTATGCGGATCAGCTCTACGCGGCTATGGCTGTTATCGAGAGGCTGCAGGCCACTGAGGCCTGGATCGGCGGGACACTCCTCAAGGACGGGGCTGTCACCACTGACAAGATGACAGTGACGGAAACGCTGTGGGCGGCGCTGGGCCAGTTCGTGGAAATCACGGCAGGCATGATCAAGGCCAATGCCTTCGAGGGCCAGACCTTTACCGGCGGCCGCTTCGTGGGCGCGCTGTTCGAAACACTGGCCGCAGCGAACCGGGGACTGAAGTGGGACGGCCAGGGCATTCGGTCATTCGATCCGAATGGCAATCTCATGTTGCACTTCGACTCCGCGACGGGCAAGCTCATCGTCGGGCCTAACGGCATCATCGAGGGCGGCAAGATCCAGACCACGCCCGTGCCGTCCGACCATGTGGTCGGGGCCCACAACTCGGTCTACATGAACACGAACGGCATCAGCGTCGGCACTGCTGGCGCGCAGTCCGGCGACGCGCTCTGGTACGTCTCCGCCCGCGACGGGCACATGTGGGCCGCCGAGGCGCAGATCGACCGGCTGGTCGGCGGCCTCGCACTCGAAGGACCGGCCTACTCCTACGCCGCTGACGGCAACTGGAACATGCCACAGCCTGTCGAGTCCGAGGCGCAGCTCACCACGAAGGCCTACGTCGATAAGCAGGCGGGCGGCCAGTGGGCTTTCATCCCCCTTCGGAACGGCTGGACAGCATTCGGTCAGGGCTATGCCGGGCCGCAGTGGCGCCGTGAGGGAAAGACCGTTCGCTTGCGTGGGGTCCTCAGCGGTGCCATGGCCACCACTGCCATGTCGGTTCTGCCCGCCGAGGCGCGGCCGACATACCCGCAGCTGCTCAATGTCCGCGCATGGACAGCCCAAACGGCGCCCTACCGCCTCAACATCGCCACCGACGGCACCATGTCCCAGACCGGACTCACCACCGTGCCGTCCTGGATCTCCTTGGACGGCGTCACCTACCCCATCGACTGACGCAACGGCACCCACTAGGTCGACCTCATCCGGTCCACCATTCACGCCCTGATCACCACAATCCGAGCACAACCAGAACAGAGGCCCTGACCACACCGGTCGGGGCCTCTGCCATGCTCAAGGAGGGCAGATGACGCAAGCCAACGTCCTCGAACCAGCCGGGACCGGCGCGCTGCGCCGGCTCTGGCTCCGCATTCACGAACCCCGTGTCGTCGCCCTCATCCACTTCTTCACGTACACCGTGCTGCTGTGCGGCGGCATCGCCGCCCTCTGGGATCCGCCCACATCCATCGCCGGACAGATCGGCCTAATTTCAATGCTCATGCTGGCCGGAATGCTCGCCATCGGCGGCGCAATCGGGGCGGTGGCCGTGCTGCCCGGATGGTGGTGGGTCGAGCGCTACGCCACCATGCTCATCGTCACCGCGGCCACCATCTACGCCGTCATCATCGGCACCCTCCAGATCACCTCAGCCGGCAACCGGCTGCTGCAGCTGTCCGTCGTGCTCGGACTGATAGGCCACGTCATCGTCCGCATGGTCCGCATCTGGGACCGGCCATACGATCCGGCACGCCGAAACCGCTGACCACAGCGAGAGGGAGGGGCCAGCGTGGACCCAGCAATCATCACCGCACTCATTTCCGTACCCGGAGGGTTCATCCTCAAGGCCGCCTATGACGGGATCCGTCAATGGAGCGTCGGCAAGAAGGACGAAGCCCAGCGGATGGCCACCAAGCTCGACGAGGCCCGAATAGAGGCCGGCAGGTCCCGCCGGTTCTGGTACCTCTGGCGCGAACACGCCCACCTGGTCCGCCGACTTCTCATCGACAAGGGAACCCCCTACCAGGAGCTGCCACCCATCCCCGAAGACCAGGAGAACTGACCATGCCAGTAGAAGACCGATCCCGGTTCACCAGCGCCTTCGGGAAGCGTGACATCGACAACGGGCCACGAGACCACTGGGGCGTGGACTTCGGCGGCCCTACGCCCGGCGAGTCCGTGTTCGCCAAGGCCGCAGCAGATGGCGTCATGGAGTGGATCAAGACCATCCCACTGCGCTCCGGCCCGGCCATCGGCATCCGGCACCCGGACGGGTCACTGACCGCCTACCTCCACACCCGCCGCCACAAGGTCAAGCCGGGCCAACAGGTCAAGCGCGGCGAGGTGATCGCCGAGACATGGCACACCGGCATCCCCCTGTCCAACGGCATCCACCTCCACTTCGAATGGTGGGACGACTACCGCGACCACCGCAGCGTGTTCAACCCTCTCAGCAGGCTCGCCCAGTACGGGTGGGTCATCAAGGACGGTCGGCTCTACGACGAATGGGACGGCCGCGCCACCGCCACCCCGTCCAGTTCCACCGATAAGCCGTCCGCCATCATCCCCGCAGCACCAGCACCCCAAGAAGGAGAACTCACCGTGAGTGATGTCAGCAAGATCATGCATGAACTGGCCCAGATCCGAGCTCAGATCTCCGGTGGCCACGTCCAGCAGCTCGGTAAGCACGACGAAGAGGCCGCACGGGACGCCGGGGACAGCCTCGCTGACACCCTCGCCGAGGTGCGCTCCACCGTCAACGAGCTCCGCGCCATCGTTGGCACCACCAGCCGCACGTCCGCATGGGTCATCGACCCCGAGACCGGTCAGCAGGTCGAGGTCTACCTCTCCGGCGTCCTCCAGCGCATCGACGGCAAGCTCTCCGCGCTCGTGGAGTCCGCCGAGAACGCGGGCACGGTGGAACCCGACCGCGTGCGCACCCTCGCCCCCGCCGTCAATACCGTGAAGGAGGCCTGACCATGGCTGTCACCCAGCTCGCACCCGGCACGCCGACTCAGGTTGCTCACCCGGCGAAGACCACGGTCCGCACCGTGGTGCAGACCCTCGTGGCCGTGGCCGTCGGCATCGTGGTCCTCGGCCCGCCGATCATCGACGCCATCGTCCAGGAGGAGGGCCTGCCCGAGCAGACCCGCGGCCCGCTCCTGGCCGTCTCCGGCGTCGTCGTGGCCATCGGCGCGATCGCCGCCCGCATCATGGCCATCCCCGGCGTCAACAAGCTGCTCGAGCGCATCGGCCTCGGCACCGGCGTCGAGAAGGAACCTGGCCGCCACGTCGCCTAATAGCCGGTCACACAAAGCCAACCCTGACGGCCTACATGGCCGACCTCCCCGGCGGGCCCCCACCACCTCACTCGAGGTTGGTGGGGCCCTTCCGTCTGTTAATGGTCATGTCGTCGCCTATTCACTTTTGTCGCCTCCAATGAGCCTGACAGCATGCATTCATCGCATCGCAGAACCATCGTCGAAAAAAGGTGGCGCAAATTTCGTGTGAGGGGTTTTCATGAAGCGCTCGTTGAACTACGGTTTGCAGGGAACGGCCAGGAAAATCTAAGGGAGATTCCAGGCGCATTAGACGGGATAACTTTTAGATGGGAACGCTTCATGCCCACAATTGATGGCGCCCGATTGACCGATATTTATGGGTATCGTGAATGGCGTGACGAGGATCCATACTTGGATGCGTATCATTACGGGATCGACATTGCTGGCGTCACTCCCAACACCCGCCCGGCAATTTTCGCCGCAGCTAATGGCCAAGTGGAGTTCGTCGGCTCCTATGTTGTTCCGAATCGGAATGGTCAACATATCGGCATTCGACACCCGGACGGCACGCTCTCGTTCTACGGTCACATCAGTGATCCTCGCGTGTCTCAGGGTCAGAGAGTCGGCCGAGGTCAGCGAATCGCAACGATGGGCAACACGGGTACAGCGAATGTCCACTTGCATTTTGAGTCTTGGGTGACCGATCAGACTACTCACAGAAACCCGATTTCATGGCTCAGTCAATACGGCTGGTCACTTTCGGGTGATCGTTTACGAGACACCGGTGATTTCCCGGATGATCCCACATATGGTAACTATCAGGAGGATGAAGTGCTTTTTCTTTACGGGGCCAGCAAGGGTCGAGTTCTGTCGGGCGGCGTCTTCGCCGGGGTGCACGTTTCGGTAATTGAGCAGGCACGGGCCGCAGGGATCCCGGTCATTTCGCTCACCGATGCCGGGCACGCAAGCTTGGTTGCCTCATTCGGTCTGTCCTGATTTAGCGCCTGACCTCCTCGGTGGGGTCATCGCACCTCTTAGCGTGAGTCTCTGTCTGGGATTCACTGCGCTCAAGTCATTGGGCTTCGCCCTGATGGCTGGCCTGGACACCGCAGAGATTGGCCAGGCGTAGCAAGTTCGAGTTCCGAAAAGACGGGCGAAACACATGGCGCGAAATCTGTCGCGAAGAAATGTACTCCTTGGCACCCTCATATCAGTATCTTCGACTGCCCTGGTCGGTCAAGGCGTAGCCAGCGCCAGTCCCGTCCGGAGCCCACAGGCGTCCGATTTGCTTGTGGGGCTTCAGGCGGGGATGACCGTGTCCATCGGCGTTGATGCCGGGCACGTCGGCACGGTCCACGCTGGCCGTCAGGCGGCTGCAAGAAAAAATGCCGGATCAAGCAGTAGCAAAGAGGCCTTGCGTTACAACTGGGCCGAGAATAAGGACGTCGGGGGTGATCGTGCCGCTATCGCGAGTCCGACAGAGCCTTTCGCCTACTCCAATGCCAGTGGAACGGGGCTCTATCCTAGCGGGTCCCTCCCAGGGGGCGAAGGACTCGACAGCTTAGGTCTCTGGTTGTCCCATACTCGGGCGTCAGACGGTGTTTCTGCGCAATTGTTGCCCGGTGCTGAATTCGTCTCGGATTTCTTACTCAAGGCCGAGACGCCAGATCGCAGCGAGGACATCTTTCCTGACATCCCGGAGGTTGGTCGGTGGCAAGGGCGAATTGAATCGACGATGCTGTCGAATGAATCGACGTCGGGGAAACTCGAGTTCTCCGAGCCAAAGACTGATCACTCCGAAAGTGGGTTCACCTACTTCCAGGGTCTTGTGCGGTTCACTACGGATCAGCCAGTGAACCTCGGTAGTTCCGTGACTCGCGTTGAGTTCTTGCCACGCGTGACCTGGAAGTCGGAGATGTACTTGTCCTTGCGCGTCTCTAGTGTCTTGCGATCCGGTGTGATTGAACTGCGGCAAGGTAATACCGTTGAGCGGCTGGACATCGCGCACGACGGCATCACAGATGTTCGACTGAACCGATAAGCACGACCCCGTGGGGACGCTCCAGGACGGTCGGCGCGTCCCCGCAGTCGCTAGCATTCGTCAATCTCAGCGGATGCTAGAGAAGCTAATCTGACTCGTATGACCGACAGCCCCCGCCTACTCCACCCGGAGTGGGTGCTGTTCTACCGGCAGGGCATCACCCCCGAGAAGATCGCCGAGCTCAACGACCACCCCGTGCAGAAGGTCCGTGACTACCTGGGCCGCATCACACACAAGTACCCCGAGATGGTGGCCGGCCGCCTGTACCTCCACGACCAGCCCCGGCCACGGCCCACGACGGTCGTGGATCGCGACCGTCGGTGGAAGGCCGCCCACGCCCGCGTGATGGCGTTCATTGAGGAGCACGGCCGGCGCCCGTACCGGAACTCCTACGACGATCCCGAGGGGCCCCTCTCCCAATGGCTGTCCACGCAGCGCTCCGAGCACAAGCTAGGACGGCTGGCCGTGCACCGGGCCCGGTGGCTCGACGAGACGATCCCCGGCTGGAAGACGGACACCCGCAGCCTTCACCACGACGCAGCATGGAGACTCCGCCTGATCGACGCCGTCCAGTTCCGGAGAGAGCACGACCGGTGGCCGAGGTCTGCCGGTCCGGAAGACCCACTGAGCGACTGGATCGGCCACCAGCGCACCAGACACCGCACCGGGAAACTCCCCACCGAGCAGCGCCGCGCCCTGGACCGGGACCTACCCGGATGGCGGGACTGAAATCTGTGGCGGTTCTGTGGCGGTTGAGCCGCCACAGAGGGCCCGAATGGACCACAACTTCTAGTACATCCGTTCGACTGTCCGATATGCCGACGCCCCTGGATCACCGCAATCTAGAGGCAATACAGGGGCGTTAGCAGAGGTAAGCGGGACAGGCTGGCTTGTACGCCGGGTTCTGTGAGCCGACCAGTGTTTACGCGACCTTCGCCGGGTCTGTGGCGGTTTTGTGGCGGTTGAGCTTGATCAGACCGTCCGACAGACCCACCAGCATGGAGTCGTCCTCGGGCATCACGTGAGCGTAGGTCTGCAGCGTCTCCGTGCCGTCCTTGTGCCCCAGCCGGCGGGCGACTGCCACCACCGATGCACCCTGGGACAGGAGCACCGACGCGTGGTGATGCCGCAGCTGATGGAACCCCGGGCCCGCCCATGGCAGCTTGGTGCGCATTCTCGACCAGACGCCGGAGGCTCGGTTTCGGGAGAATCCCTCACCGCCGTAATGGAAGACGAGACCCTCCGGCCCCGGGTTCTCGACCAGAGGGCGCAACACCTCAAGTGTGGCTGGTCCAACGCTCAGAACCCGGCGTGAGAACGGTGTCTTGAGGGGCCCGAAGGTCGGCATCGGAGAGTCCCCTCGGTTCTGGCGGTCCACGGTGATGAAGCCGTTCTTCAGGTCAACGCGGTCCGCGGTCAGGCCACGCCACTCCCCCGGGCGCAAACCGGTGGCCGCAACCACGAGGACGACCTCCCGGTACCGCGGCAGGATGGTGTCCGCGATCGTCTGGACCTGCTCGACCGTGAGCGGCACGATCCGTTCCGAAGAGAGTGGGGGCAACCTGATCTTCACGCACGGCGACTTCTCCACCACGCCATCCAGTGCGGCTTCCGTGAAGATCCCACTGAGGTACGAGTACGTCCGTCGGACGGTGGACGGGGCCAGCTTGTAGTCCTGAGACCAGGCCAGCACGGCATCCTGGACCTCGGCCCGCGTGACCTCGTCCATGACCTTGTCCCCCAGTGCTGGCACGATGCTGAGCCGAACCGTGGACGCGATCGTGTCCCGCGATGACTTCCGCTGATGGATCTGACGAGCCTCCCACTGTGCGGCGTACTCGGTGACCGAAATCGGATCTGCGGCGCCCCGCTTGCTCTTGTCGTGAGCCCATTCGATTGCTTCGTCCTTCAGATCGAAGGACTTCTTCTCCTCGGCGCCGCGGCCGTTCGTGCGGATCGCCTGCCAGCGCTTGCCCTTCCCGTACCGGGCGGTCCGGCTCTTGTCCTTCCGCATCCAGAGGTCGACGACGCGGCTCATTCGATGGTGGCCACGCAGGACGCTACCGAGTAGCGACCAGATGAGGACTTTTCCGCCACGACCTCATCGTCAACACTGATCCGGCACAGGACCCCTGCCGCCCCCTCCTGCAGCTGGGCGCTCATTGAGACGATCTCCCCAGCGTCCATCTTGCGCGTAACCCCAGACGTCCCCGTCTTGTTCTGGAGGGGCAGTGTGTAGGTCCCCTGTTCGGTCCCATCGACGCCCGTCAGGGTGACCATGGCCGACGGATCCTTGCCAGTGGCCGAGTTGAACTCATGCGGCTTCACGGCTTCCACTTCGATCAGCACATCCCGTGGGCCCATAGCTTCGAGTGCGGCCTTCATCTCAGCTTGCTGTGACGCTGATTCCCGGGCCTCAGGTTCCGGGTCTCCGCACCCTGTCAGTGCGAGCAGGGTAGCCGCGGTGGCGAGTGCAAAGGGTGCGAGACGGTGCTTCATGGTGCGAGTCCTTCTACGTGAAATTGGAATCATCGGCTGGTGACTGAAGCTGTACCCGTGTAGGTGCCGTCTGAATCAAACTTCACCGAGCATGTGTAGCGGTTGGCGACCATCGCCCCGAAGCTGTTCTGCGACTCAACGGTGCCGGTCGAGGTCCACGAGTTCCCAGAGCCGGTCGCTGACTGCCCCGAAAACTTCGCTGTGGATGGGGCCTTGAGCTTGTCCTTCACGAGTCGTTCACACGAGACGATCGCCAGGCCCTCGTGCGGCTCGTCGCTGTCGTCATCACTGAATGCTCCGTTCATTAGCGCCATACATCCGCCGAGTAGCAGCAGGAGCCCGACCATGAACGCCGCGAAGCATCCGACGAGCGTCTTCTGCGCGCCATCCATGGGCTTGTACGACAGCAGGGCTACGTCACCGTCCCAGCGGTCCACCTTGTAGCCGGCGCCGTCGATCTTGGCCTCAATGTCCTCACGGTTGTCGGCGGCACGGAGATCCTTGCGAACCTCTTTGCCGCTGGAATCTTCGATGAGGATGGGTCGATAACTGATGGTGGACGGTTTGCCGTCGTTGTCCACCAGCTCCTCCCGCAGGGGCAGGACTGTGGCGGTGAACTTCTTCTTCATGGTGCGAGTCCTTCTGCGAGTTGGTGCTTCTGGTGGTCGGTGAGGTGGTGGAGCCGGTCGAGGAGGACTGGGTGGGTCACCTCGAGGTGGTCGGCGAGTTCGTGGAGGTTGACCACGTGGCGGTGCCGCCACAGGGCTTCCCATGGGATGAGCCACTCGGCGGCCTGGCGCCGTACCCATGTTTCGATCTTCGGGGGCTGGTGATGGGTGTGCCCGGCGTCGATGTGGACGAGCTCGTGGGCGATGGCGCACCGCCGTTCCACTTCGGTGAGTCGGTCATCGACCCAGATCCGTGAGCCGTCGGTGACGCCGGCGAGGTTGATGGGGAGTCGAGCGGCAAGGACGGGGATGCCCAGGGCCGCCGCGATTCGTTCGGGCACTTCGCAACACCTCCATTCGATGGACGGTACTGAGCAGCCCGGACGCGTTAGCTGTCCTGCGACTCCTCCCCTGCACTGTCAATCTCGTCCCGGATGGCTCGGCCATGACCGGACCGGTCCTTGTCGGCCGCCAACTCGTAGACGTTGGGCGGAAGGCCGGGTTCGGCGTCGTCGGGCGCAGATTGGGCGTTCTGGAGACGTGCTTGCAATTCTCGGATGGTGGCATTCCGGTCAGCGAGCCGTCGAGTGAGCTCTACGAGGAGGGCGTCATCGGACGCGTCGAAGATCTCGCTCGAGACGGTGCTGGTGCTGGCGCTGGTCCAAGGGTCGGACTGAAGGTCGGTTAGCTGAAGGTCAGCAGGGTCGGAGTCTGAGGCGATGGCCTGGGTGACTTTCGACCAGTCCCACTCGAGGCCTTCGGCCACGGCCCGGAGGATTCTGGTGGTGGGGATGCGCTTGCCCTTGATGAAGTCGGAGACGGTGTTCTCGGATGCTCCGATGCGGAGGATGAACTGCCTGCGAGATTCATGGCTCAGTTTGAGTTGCTGGTCGGCGAGTGCGCCGAGTCGTTGGTAGGTGTCCTGTTCGCTCATGACCTCAAGTTTGGGGCCGATTGAGGTGCAACACCAAGAATGGAACATGTCATGGGTTGCGCCATTTGAGTGTGAGACACGCATGTGATTCATGTACGTGGATGCGTGATTGACGTGCGGTTATGCGTGTTGCACCTCCATGTTGCGGTGCGATTGCTGGACAGATGTAACAACGTTGCGGTACGGTTCATGCATGAACACCGCAACCCTCCCCTTCGCAATAGGGGCACCAGAAACCACAGATGACGAACGAATCGCCGTCGGCAAGCGGCTGCGCTTCATCCGTTCCAATATCCACCTCATCCGCAACGACCTTTTCGGCCGCCCTGTCGGACAGCAGGACATCGCCAACGCCCTGCAGATCGGCCGAGCAACCGTCGCTCACTACGAACGTGGATCCCGAAACATCCCCGACTGGGTGATTCAGGACATCGCCGCCATGTACGGCATCGACGTCGATCTCCTCACCCCGACCGCACGACGCGGGCTCTCGCCTCGCATCCACGGGGTGCCGGCATGAGCCGCCCCGCAGTCCTCGAGCAGGACCCGGGCGCATGGATGGCTGACGCGATCGACTACATCGTTCGCCGCGCCAACGCCGTGGGCACTGTGACCGCCGACGACCTGCGCCGGGATCTCCCCGAACCGCACCACCCGAACGCGGTGGGCCGGGCCTTCGGCA
The DNA here is from genome assembly GCF_902506195.1 of Citricoccus sp. K5. Classification (NCBI taxonomy): domain Bacteria; kingdom Bacillati; phylum Actinomycetota; class Actinomycetes; order Micrococcales; family Micrococcaceae; genus Citricoccus; species Citricoccus sp. K5. The sequence continues at coordinate 40,705 of NZ_LR732819.1, read as the reverse complement.
TCGCATCCAGCCGCAACCTCATCACCAAGGTGCGCCCGGTCAACTCCACCACCCGCTCCCGTCACGGCGGCGGCTCCTGGGCTTGGGGCCTCCACGAGTCACAGATGGTGAGGGCCGCCTGATGCCGACCGTTCTCCTGTCTGTGAAGCAGGCCGCTGAGCGCCTCAACGAACACCCCGACACGACCCGGGCCCGGCTCCGGGCCGGTGAGCTCAAGGGCACCCGGTTCTCGAAGCGCGGCGCGTGGAAGGTCACCGAAGCCGCCGTCGAACATCTCATCAAGAGGAGCACCAAGTGAAGTACGGCATGTGTGACATCGAGGTCAGCCCGGCCTCCAACTACATCGACCCGGAACCGGCCGAGTACTGCGCGGCCGACACTGCCCCTTGGCATGACCTCTGCCCCGAGCACGGCGGCCCGGACATCAACGCCGCCGACCCGGAAGAGGTGGACCACGCATGGGCCGCCTGATCCGAGACGCCACCGACCTGCTCCTGCTCGTGGCGATCTTCTTCTCCGCCAGCCTCCCCTTCCTGATCTTCGGCCAGTCCGGCCTCTCCTGAAAGCGACACCCATCATGAGCACCAAATACGAACACACCACGTTCCTTGCCACGCAGACCGAACCCCTCACCCCCGGCTCTGATGAATGGGCGCGCACCGTGTCCGCATCGAAGGTCCCCGCGATCCTCGGCATCAGCAAGTGGGACTCCGCCTACAGCTTGTGGGCCCGAGCCACCGGCCGCCTCGAGAACGAGGAAGGCAACAAGGCCACCGAGCGCGGCACCTACCTCGAGCCGGCCATCCGTCAGTGGCTCGCCGACCAGCTGCCCGGCAACCGAGTCACCGAGGGCGCCACCTTCGTCCACCCGGACAACCCCGCCCACATCGCCACCCCTGACGCCCTGATCTACGAGGGCCGCCGTCGCACCCCCTGGGCGCTCGGTGAGGTCAAGACCGCCTACAACGGCGACGAGTGGGGCAAGGCCGGCACCTGCGACGTCCCGGCGGACTACATGGCCCAGGTGGCGTGGCAGATGTGGATCACCGGCGCCCGCACCGTCTACGTGGCCGCCCTCGTGAACATGGAGTTCCGTCTCTACGTCATCCACTGGGAGGACGTGGCCGCCGACATGGACGACATCCTCGCGATGGTCGCCGTGTGGGAACACCACGTGGCCAAGGACATCGCCCCCGACTGGGACGGGTCGGACGCCACCCTCGCCGCGGTGCGCCGCATGCACCCGGACATCGACCCGGAAGCCGAAGCCGTCATCCCGGAGTGGTGGGCCCTCGAGCTCTGGGCAGCAATCGACGCCGAGAAGACCGCCGTCGCGGAGACCAAGCGGTGCAAGTCCCGGATCCTCGGCTCCGCCGGCAACGCCCGGGCCATCGTGACCGAAGACGGCCGCAAGGCCGGCACCCGCTCCGCCAAGAACGGCGGCACTCCCTACCTCACCCCAGCCAAGTACACCCCCGCGACCATCGCGGCCTGAACGAAGGACCACCCATCATGACGATCACCCGGCGCCCCATTGGCGAACGCCTCTGGGAGCGCGTGGACAAGACCGGCACCTGCTGGATCTGGACCGGGCCAGTCAACGACAACGGCTATGGCGTCATCAGCACCGGTGGCCGTGAAGGGCGCCTCCTGAGAGTCCACCGGCTTGCCTACGAACTCCTCGTCGGACCTATTCCGGAGGGCCTCCACATCGACCACGTCAGGAACAAGGGGTGCGCGTCGAGAAGGTGCGTCAACCCGGACCACCTTGAGCCAGTCACGCAGGCGGAGAACAACCGCCGCGCCTTCGAGAACCACACCCATTGCCCGCGAGGGCACGAACTCCCACCCAAGACCGCTCCCGGCGTCCGCCGGCCCCAGTGCAGGACCTGCAAGAGCGAATACGACCGCAAGCGACATCAGAAACGGAAGGCATCAGCATGAGCAACGCAGTAGCAACCCGAGGCGATACCGCCCTGACCATCCACCCCGGGCAGACCGAGTTCAACGAAGCGCAGGTAGCCACCCTGGCGCAGCTCGGCATGGACCGGGCCAATCGTGGCGACCTCGCCGTGTTCTTCCACCAGGCAGTCCGAACAGGGCTTGACCCCTTCGCCCGTCAGATCTACATGATCGAACGGCAGGGCAAGCAGACCATCCAGACCGGCATCGACGGGTTCCGCCTGATCGCCCGCCGTGCGGTGAACAACTCCCGTGAGACGTTCGGGTACGAGGACACTCTGTGGTGCGGGCCGGACGGTCAGTGGACGGATGTGTGGCTGTCCAAGGATCAGCCCGCCGCTGCCAAGGTGACCGTGGTCCGCAACGGTGAGCGGTTCCCGGCTGTGGCCCTTTTCGATGAATACGCCGGACGCAAGCGAGATGGCGGCCTCATGCAGATGTGGGCTACCAAGGGCGCCCTGATGCTCGCCAAGTGCGCCGAGGCTCTGGCCCTGCGCAAGGCGTTCCCGCAGGATCTGTCCGGCCTGTACACCTCCGACGAGATGCAGCAGGCCGACTACCAGGGTCCGTCCGGCCCTGCTCGCCCTGACGCCCCGGCATCCCAGGGTGGCGGCTCTCGGATCGCTCAGGCCCGCCAGCGTGCACAGTCCCAGGGCAAGGCGCCCTCCGCGCCCTCCCCTGCCCAGGCTGCCGAACCAGAGGCCCCAGCCGACGAGCCCTCGGAGCCGATGTGCGACCGCGACCTGTGGAACCACATCAGCAAGGCACTCGACGGGCTCGACGTCACCACCCCCGACGACAAGCTAGCCGCCGTGTCCGACATGCTCGGCCGCCGGATCACCCGCGGCGGGGAAATGACCGCAGCCGAAGCGCACGGCGTGCTCTCCAAACTCGACCCCACCGTTGGCCAGGACGACGCAGTGGAAGCCGAAATCGTGGACGAGGCGGACGCGGCATGAGCAGCGAACAGATGATCACCATCCGCGGTCGACTCACCGCCGATCCGGAACTGAGGTTCACTCCGTCCGGCGCGGCAGTCGCCAACTTCACAATCGCGGCGAACCCCCGGAAGTTCGACAAGCAGTCGAATGAGTGGAAGGACGGCGAAGCCATCTTCTGGCGGTGCACCGCATGGAAGGACCTCGGCGAGAACATCGCAGCCTCACTGGTGAAGGGGTCGGCCGTCATCGCACTGGCCGAGCTCGAGGCCCGCTCCTACGAGACGCGTGAGGGCGAGAAGAGGACGGTCACCGAGGCTCGCATCGAGGCCATGGGCCCGGACCTCCGGTGGTCCACGGCCCGTGTCGAGAAGGCCAGCCGTTCGAGCAGCGGTTTCGGCGGGAGCGCCCCGGCATCGGACGCCGGCGCGTGGGGCGGGTCCACCGGCGGCAGCTGGAACACCCCAGCGGCCGACCAAGAACCCCCGTTCTAGCCACACCAGCGTGAGCCGATCCAGCGGCCCCCCGGAATGCAACAGGCCGGGCACGCACTCCCCCAACACCGATGAGAGGACCGCGCCATGCGCACCATCACCGTCTACTCCAAGACCAACTGCCAGCAGTGCACCGCCACGAAGCGGTGGCTCACCAAAGCCGGCACCCCCTACGAGGTCAAACAGGTTGACCTTCCCCTGGCCTCGGCCGAACGGGACATCGCCGCCATCAAGGCCCTCGGCTACAAGGGTGTCCCGGTGACCATCGTGTCCCGCGACGGAGTCCCGGACGAGCACTGGCACGGGTTCCGGCCCGACAAGCTCGAAGCGTTCTGCGCCGCTGACTTCGAGGAGAAGGTGGCATGAAAGGCGATCGCTGCTGCATGAAGTGCCGAGCCATCCCTGGAACCTGCGTGCGCAAATGGGCGTGCCCTTGCCACATGGAATCCAAGCAGAAGCCGCCGAGCGGCACAGCTCCGGCCCTCCGCGCCCTGCTCGCTGAGGCCGGGTCACTGACCGGGGTGAGGCGAGCATGAGCGGATACCAGCACCGGCCCGAGGTCCACGCGCACACCCGGGTGGCTCACGAGCTCATGGCATGGAGGCAACGCGCAGAGGTCGCCGAAGCGCGAGCCGGACGCCAAGACGCCCAGATTGCCCAGGCTCAACGACGCGCCGACTACTACGAGAAGAGGGCGCGGACGGCCACAGAGAAGGCCCAGCAGGTGGCTGCTGAAGAAGTCAACAAGGCCACCGAGCGGGTCCGCACCCTCGAAGCCGAGGCCGCTGTCCACGTCCGCGAGATTCAACGCCTCAAGCACATGTACGAACCCGACGGCATGCCCCGCCGGCCAGCAGACGAACGCCTCGGCCGGGAACGCCTGGCAGCCGCAGCCGCCGAAGTCGACCAATACCACCAGCAGGGCAGGGCGGCTGCATGAGCGACGACATCGACGGGCAGGAGGACTTGTTCGACCTGCTGGAAGACGCACCCCCGGTCAAGACGTTCACGGCCTACTACTACGCAGGCACGTTCGGCTACCGGTGCGGATGGTGCGGAGCGCAGACCGGCCCCCACACGGGGGCGATGCTCGCCACCTGGAACGGCCGCGTCAGCACCGCCCCCGGAGCGCTCTGCTGGTCCATCTGCAAGACCTGCGCCCACATCCCCGGCCAATGGAGCCCGCCACCACAGGACACGTGGCAGATCGAAGGAGACCCCGAATGGAAGCCATGACCGGCAACGCCGTCACCCCACCAGCAGCACGCGACCTCATCACCATCGGCGCCGACTCACTCGGGGTAGCAGCGTGAGCGGCACAGCGGCCAGAACGACGGTCATCAGCGTCCGTCACGGAACACGACTGGTTAGCGGCGAATCTTCCACTCGTACCCATAGATCGGCGTGGGCCCTGACGTGTCCACCACGTAATCACAGTTCCTCAGAATCGTGTACGAGACGCCCTGCATATCGAGGCTCGACCGAAGATCCGCGAAGTGGATCAGGCACGTCGTCTTGGACGTATAGAACCTGTCGATCACATCCGCCTGTGCCGGTGCAGCCCCCACAATGCCTGCACCGCCGATCATGCCTACAGCCAAGGCAGCCCCCGCAATGCGCTTCGCGATCGTCTTCATAACCCCTCCAAGAGTCGTTCTCGACACCCCATCACTCTGACGGGGCCTATGCCGAATCACGATCCCATTCCCACGCAAGCCCGACAACCACCGCAGCCCGATAGAGGTACCCATTCCATGAAAACGCCACGCGCCCTACAGGGGCCCATCGGCGCCACCGGCCAATGCCTCGCGCACGTGGACATGGCCCCGATCCCCGCGATCGGCCACCCCGGATACACGGGCCCCTGCTGGCGACCACTGCCCTGTGCTGACCACGACAAGGAGAAGTCATGATCGAATACGCCTCAGGGAGTCTGGTTCTCCCTCTCCACGCGACGTTGTCGAACCCTGGCCGTTCTCGCTGGTCCTTGGAAAACCTCTTGCAGAATCTCGTCCATCAGAGCAAGGATCTCGGCCGCGTCTTCAGCATTCACCTGGACAGCAATGTCTCCGTGAGCCATATCGTTCCCGAACTCACGGATTTCATGGGCAGCATCCTTCGTGTCCTCACGGATCAAATCAGCCGCCCGCATCGCATCGATCTTCTGAACCAAGCGGCCGGAAGTGATGCCCTTCTCTTTGGCCGAGGCTTCGATCACCGTTCGCGCCATCAGTATCGCGGACATGAAGTTTTCGATGCTGTTGGATTTGTGAGCTTCCGAAGCTGCTCGACCAATGTGGTCGGGCACGTCCGGAAAGGCTTGGCCTTCGACCCACTTCGGCTCCCAAGTGTCCGGATCTCTGAAGCGCCAAAACTCAACTGGATCAGCCAGCGAAGCTTCATGCAGGTGGGATTCGATGTGCGTGTCCGTCCGAGCGACCGACAGGCCGCTGCAGTTGGAACACTTCATCGGCGCGTAAAGCACCGCGGAGTGCATTCTTTCGATTCGGTATTCCGCAGGAGCGACCTTCGAAACTGCGTGTCCAGATCCTGCTGGTTGCATCGACGCTTTCTCCCCGCACCATCCGCATTTCCAAGCCGCCATTGTTCCTCCTGGTTGTTCCGTCGCTTTGACCATTCTGCCGGAGGTTCTGCACAACCGGTCGGGTGCGTCTCATGAGGTCCCGCGCCCACCTCCGAGTGGTCCCTGACCTTCCCGAGGTGCAGGTGCGCCCACTGCCGGCGAAGTGGGACGGCAAACCGGTCACCTGGGGCGAATGGTCCAGCGACCTGACCACGTTCGTGCACCACGCACCACCCGAGGAATGGGCCTGCCAGAAGTGCGGCGGGCTCCACGGGCACGACGCGGCCCGCGGCGTCATCAAGGGCCACTCCCTCACCCCGAGGAAGCTCTACGCCATGCGCTGCCGAGCCTGCGGACACGACACCGTCACCGAATGGGATCACTCCAACGAGTGGCGCACCTGGGACCTCGACGAGTCCGACTACGCACCCGACGGGTCATGGGAAACCGGGCAGGGAGTCCTGCTGTGAGGCACCAGCCGACCACACTCCCCCCGCACGTCGTCACCTGTCTCTGCGGCAAGGCGTACTCCCCCACGAAGGCCGACGCCCGGCGCCTGCGCCGTGACATCGAAACCTACAAGCACTCCCACCACCACGTGAGGTTCTACGAATGCCCCCACGGTGGCTGGCACTGGACACGACGAATCGACAGGAGGCCCGCTTGGGTACCTGCCGCATGAACTAAAGCGTTTGCCGTCCCCGCTACTCCGTAGCAGGCGGAACGACTCGGGACTTGTCCTTGCAAAGGTAAACCACGCCCATGGCCACAAACGGAATCAAGAAAGCGACGATCCCAACCCATCCCTGGCCCTCGCTGAGTTGTTCTTCGGCAAGCAAGTACGCTCCGCTGCCGGCTCCAATGATGCTCATCGCGACTATGGCCACTGCTGCCGAATCCTGAGTTGCAACACTGGCGTATTTCGAGTCGCGAATCGCTTTCAACCCGATCAGGGACAAAACCCATATTCCTCCGATGAATGCCCCCGCAGTAACCAGATCGTTCACTTTTCCCCTTAAAGATTCTGACGAATATGACGAGGATAATCATGGCTTGGTTCAACGCCGACGACAAAATGCACTCACACCCCAAGGTCCGGTCCGCAGGACTCGAAGCCATCGGACTCTGGACGGTGGCCGGCACATACTGCACCGACTACCTCACCGACGGCCACGTACCCGCCTGGTTCGTGGACTCCTGGCCCAAGGGCAAGTCCCTGGCCGGACGCCTGGTCAAGGCCAACCTCTGGGAAGTGGCTGAGGAGGGCTGGCAGTTCCTCTCCTGGGCCGAATACCAGCGCACCCGAACACAGGTGGAACGCGACAAGGCCAAGGCCGCAGAACGCAAAGCGAACTGGCTCGCGAAGCAGGGGAAGAGCGGTGACCGCAACCCGGACGAACGGTGACAGAACGGCGTTCCGAATGCGTTCCACACGGAAGGAGAGCGGTCCCCGCACACATGCCGAACGGAGACAGAACGCGAGTGGAACACGAGACCAAGACCAAGACCAAGACCAAGGTCTTTAACTCACCTCCCACATCCATCTCGCCTTTGACTCTGGTCCAGAAATTGATGATCGAAAAATCATCATCATTCGTTACCCAACGCACGCGAGGAGCGACCGCCGATGACCACCCCCGCCAACACCCCGCAGCCCTGCATCCCACAGACCGCCGCCCAAGCCCTGGCCCTCTACATCCACCAGACCATCCGCCCCGACTGGCACCCCACCGGACTCACCACCGGCATCGGCCACGCAGCACGCGCCAGCACCGACCCAGCAGCCGTCGCCATCGCATCCATCCAGGCCGCCAGCAACCCCGCCAACCGCACACCGGCCGTCATCCAGTACCCCGGACCCCACTGGCCCGCAGCCGCCAAACCCGACCGGGCCGCAGCGCCCCGGACCCCGTGCGAGGAGCACGACTGGGAACCCGCCCACACCTGCCGGTGCTGCATCTCCGACATCAAACTCGGACAGCGACCAGCAGACCGACTCGGCAAGCGTCACGACCCAGAGCCGGAACCCTACGCAGGACGCACAAAACCCGGCCCAGGACAGCCGAACACATCAACCTTGAGGAATGATCAAGGCGACCCCGCGAACAGCCCGGAGAACGGCACACAGGACCCCGGAGCGACCCCCACCGTAGGTGCAACCCCCAAAGACACCCATGACCACCCTTAGCGCCACCGGCCGACTCCCCGCAGGACACCCCATCCACACCCTCACCGAGAAGCAACTCCAAGGCACCATCACCGACATGGCCACCCTGCTCGGCTGGCGCTGGTTCCATGTGCACGATTCCCGACGCTCACCTGCAGGCTTCCCGGATTTGGTGCTGGTTCATCCGGGGCAGGGGCGGACACTGTGGCGGGAGTTGAAGACGGCGAAGGGCCGGGTGTCCCCCGACCAGAAGGTGTGGTTGGCAGACCTCGTGGCGGCTGGGGAAGACGCCGACGTGTGGCGGCCGGCTGACCTTGCGTCGGGTCGGGTGCTGGCTGAGTTGCGTGGACAGGGTTGAGGTGTCGGTACTACCGGATTGAGGCATGGTTGATGTAGGCTTGCGGTACGCGAACACGACCAACATCAAGGAGGCCCACCATGGCCAACCCACTCCCCGGCACGATCGGCTCCCGAATCCGGAAGGCCCGCGAAACGCTCGGACTGAACCAGGACATGTTCCGCATCCGACTCGCCAAGAACGGCTTGACCATCTCACAGGGCACGCTCTCCAAGATCGAATCAGGAGTCCGTGAACTGCGGCTCCACGAATCGCCGGCCCTTTGCTCCACCCTCGGCGTCACCCTGGACCACCTCGCTGGCGTTGCGGATCAAGACCCCAATCGCATCCAGGTCACGGACGGCGACCGCTTTGACTTCCATCTCCGGTCACTCGTTGACCTATTGGCTGACATGAATCTCGCTGTCTCCGCCAAGCAACACCTCTCGCTGCAGGACTTGGCTGAACGGTTCGCCATCCCGGAGAAGACTCTCTACGTATGGCGCACCAACGGCTCCGGCCCCAAGGGATTCCGGGTCGGGAAACACGTCCGCTACCGCATCGAGGACGTCGAAGCCTGGGAGCAGGAGCAGGTCGAGGCAGGTGACGACCGATGAGCAAGCACTTTGACGACCGCGTGCGCGAGCGACGCGAAGAACTGGGCATGACGTTGACCGAGCTTGCCGAGAGAGCCGGCTACGGCGGTCACCAGGCGATCATTCGAATCGAGAACGAAGGGTCAGTCGGGATCGAGAAGGCAGTCAAGATCGCCGACATCCTCGGCTCCCCCCTCGATGAACTGACCGGCCGATACCCGGTTGCGCAAGTACTCATGGAGAAGAAGGGCCAACGCGAAATGGCGCGGGACCTCATCGAGCACTTGGAGGGATACCTCGCATGACCACCCCGACCCCGGAGCAGTTGGCCGAAATGGTTGGCCTTGGAACCTTGGACCCCATCCTCAACCACTGGACCAGTGCCCTCGGCTGCGTGGCGTGGGTCGAGAAGTCCGACCGCCGGTGTGGCCGGGACGCCCCCGGCTACCTGTGCGGGCGGCACGAGACAGTGGCCCGGCGCCGGTGGGAGAAGCATGTGGAGCGGGAGGCCGTGAAGCGTGAGAAGCGCACAGCCGACCGGGCCCGGAACCTGCCCGGCTGGAAGGCCGAGCTCGCCCGCGTGGAAGCCGAAATCAACCGGCTGGACCCACCCCGCCCAGCCGACTACGACCGCGCCGCCATCGGGGGCCAGGTCCACCCCAGCATCACCAAGCAGCGCCGTGCCTTCATGTCCGACACACGCATCCAGAAAATGGCCGCCCTCACCCGCCGCCACGAACAACTCACCCGCATGATCGGAGCCGACACATGAGCACCACCACGAACCAGAACACCGACAAGCCCGGCTCAACGATCACCGCCATCGGCCTAGGTCTCGCAGTCCTCGGCCTAGTCCTCACCGTCCTGGGGATGACCGCCGCGATGGCCCTCATCCTCGTCGGCCTGGCCATCGCTGCCGTCGGCTTCGGACGCCGCATCCTCCACTCCCTCGAGGGAGGCCGGTCATGAACCGCCCGAGTATCGCCGCGTTCCTCGACAAGCTGGTCGCCACCCTCGAACCCAAGGACTACACCACCCTCGACTGCAGGGCCGGTGTCCACGGTGGTTGCGAGACCTGCGCCTGCCACTGCCACGCCCCCGCTGTGTGCACCTGCATCCGCGACGTGACGACCCCGGCAACCGTGGCCGTCCCCGACCCGACGTGCGCACGCCACGAGGTGACCGCATGAGCAACGCCGGGAAGATCATCGACAAGCTGACTGGCAGATACCAGTGCGTGGCCCGTGGATGCACGACCGGAATCGTTGCGCTGACCATGGCCCCCAAATGGGTGCAAGAGCGGGACGACGAGCAGATGGTCTACCAGTGCCACAAGTGCGGCGCTCTCTGGTACCAGAACGGCGAGTCAATCCTGTGGCCAGAACCAGAAGAGGAGCTCACCCCATGAGCCCCCTCGCATTCGGCCTACTCATCGCCACCGGATACGCCGTCGTCGGCGGCCTCATGATCGCCGCCCTCGAATACATCTACCGTCGCATCACCAGGAGCCAACGATGATCACCACCTACACGGGCGTACTACTGGCCGAAGGGAAGGCCGCGCCGGTGTCAACGCTTACTTGCCGACGAAGTAGCGGACGCTTCAGGTCCATGGCCGTCATCATGCTTCTCGAACATGCTGGGTACGCCAGCCAACATAATGGTCGGAACAATCGCCGTTGCCAGGACGGCCACGATCCATGCAACCCAGATACCTGTCTCTATCACCCAGAACCAAGAGAAATAGAGACCGACAAACAGGATCACACCGATAAACCACATGGCCGCGACACCGGCGCCATCCACCCGGCGCCGCAGCTGCAAGCTCAGTTGGTCCGACCTGTATTCGAGTGCCTTATTCAGATGCTCTCGCTCAACACTGTCCTCTGGAAGTTTGTCACGGAGGTCAACAAGCTTCTCCAAGTCACTCATACTCCGGTTCCGGCGCATAAAAAAAGCGCTTCCCCCGTAGGCAAGAATGGCCGGGACGGCAGGCAACAGGGTGGGCAACCACGAACCAATATCCAACGATCACTCCTGAGGATAGAAATCAAGCAAAACTCTAACCCGGCGACGAGAGTTACCAAGTCCCCCAGCTGCGAATCCCTAGGATCAAGCGCATGACTACACCATCGCCCGCACCCCGCCCTGAGCTCGAAGAGGGCGTCACCGAACTCGAGCGCATGAATGACCACCTCGATCTCATCTCAGAAGTGTTGGGAGAACCGGAGTCCATCGCCGAAGCTGCGATGCACGCAGCGTGGTGGACCGCCGGTGCGACTCTGCTGTTGGTCGGGGGTGCCATTCTCACCTTTGTGGCTGCGTGGCGCACGCTGAGACAAATGAAGCGTGATAGCCACGCGCAGACTCGCCCGTATGTCCACGCCCGGCTCGAGCCCAGCGTGGCCGGAGCGTCCTGGGATCTTGTCATCGCGAACACCGGGAAGTCCACAGCACGAGAATTGAAGCTCGATCTCAAAAAGTGGCCGAACGTCGAGGGCGACATGCTAGTCGACCACGTCCGAGAGATGTTCAAGGAATACCTCACGCTCCCGCCCGAGACGCACATCCGAGTTATGTGGAACCTCAACCCGGGCCGGAAGAGAAACGGTCACGGAGCAGAAGGCTTCGTGGACCCCACGAGTATCCAACTGGCCTACACCGATGACCGCAACGCCAAGAAGAAGAAGTTCAAGGAGTACACGGACGAGTACTTGCTGGACGCCGACGTACTTGGCATGACGCCACTCGGATGGTCTGGCAGGACTGTTTCCTCCGAAGACGGTGTAACTGCGAAGAAGCTCGCCGAGATCGTGCAATCAATCAATCAGCTACGCCTCTGAGACGGAATCCAAACGGAATCGACCCGTAAGAAGCGACCCGAGGAAGTGTGTGCAAACTTGATCAATTATGGGAGGACCCCGCCCAGCCAGAAATTGGTTGGAGAAAGGCCAAGCTGTGCGTTTGTCGCGTCGGAGAGTCAAGGTGCAGGCACATGACCACCGAGCAAACCCTCCTTCTCTGGACCATGATTGGCACCGCCGGAACCGCACTCTTCACTCTGCTGTTGGCGCTCTTCGCGTTACTCGCATGGCGAGCCTCTGCAAAGTCGCTCGGCATCATGCGCGATCAGGAGAAGGCCACCGCCAAGGCCGCCGCGGAGCAAGTAGAGGACCAGACCTGGGGGCGGCAAGTTGAAGCGCTGGCCAAGTATCTCGACCTGCTCCGGAGATACGCAATGACCGAGCCCATGAGCAAAAGCGACGTGGCCTGGCTTGAAGGTTCGGGAACTCGCCCCGACGAGACGAAACAGCGCGCCGCCCGTGATCAAGTCCAATCTCATGGGAACTTGGAGCGGGACTTGCAAGTCGCGGGCGACATCTGGCGGATGCTCCATAGAAGCGAGTTCAAGGCCACCTTTCCTTTATACCGAGCTGAGTCAGCCATCGTGAAGGCGTTTCCAGAGATACCCCGGGGCCGACAGGACCACATGGCGTGGATAAGCGCCGCTGTGGCACTCGTCGTGGGTGTTCAGGCTTGGCAGTTGTCTTGGAACAAGGAAGCCAACGCTCAAGCATTGCTGGACGACGTTGAACGAATGCTGGCGAAAGGAGCACAGCCGTATGACCGAGCCTGACCCCTACACCCCCGGCCAGACGGCGGAGAACGGGCGGCCGATCTGTGGGGCTAAGAAGAAGGACGGCAACCCATGCGGTGCATCCCCAGCGAAGGGTGCCACTCGGTGCCGGCGGCATGGCGGGAACACGCCACAGGCGAAGGGGAAGGCCAAAGCCCGGGTCACCACGGAGAAGGCCGGCCGTGCCCTCCGGAACCTCGGCTACGACTCCGAGGCCGAGAACATCAACCCCGCCGAAGCCCTCCTACGGCTCGTGTCCGACAAGTACCGGGAAGTCGCCTGGCTCCGCATGCAAGTCGACCACATCCAAGCGGGCAACAACCCCGGCGGCACCACGCCCCTCGTCTGGGGCGTCACCGGCCACGAATTCGGCGTCGGACCCGACGGCCCCATCGACAAGACCACAGAGTCGTCGGACCTGAACATCTACGTGCGCTGGCTCCACACCGCCGAAGACCAACTCGCCCGGTACGCGTCCGCCGCGCTCAAGGCGGGCGTCGAACAACGCCAGTTGGATATCCGCGAAGCCGAAGCGCTGATCTTCGTCGGAGCCATCAACTCCATCCTCACCGCATTGCAGCTCACCACCGAGCAACAGCAGCTCGTCCCCACCATCGTGCCTCAGGCACTACGGGCACTCGAAGGCAGGACCGCATGAGACAGCGAAAGGCACGCGCCGGCCTGACCATCCGCGACGGCCGCGCCTACACCGAGGTGCGGGACCTCCGCAATGGGAGCACACTCGTCACAGATCACGGCACCGTCCGGATCTGGCAGAAGTTGCTGGACGAAGCCCGCGTGGACGTCGCCGCCTTCGACCGGGTCATCTTCGCCGGGCACTCCCTCAAGGACTGGGACGACCTAACCCCCGACGACTGGGAAGGACGGGCCGTATGACCACTGCCAAGGAACGTTTGCAGGCACACGCCGAAGCACTGAGAGCGAGCTCATTCTGGCCGTACCTGTGCGCCCCGTCCGACTGCTCCAAGGCACCACACCGCGGCCCCGAGGGGCCGAACGAGGACATGGGTCAGTGCGGCCAGTGTGGATCCCCGTCGTGGTCCATGCGGCCCTGGGGCGAGACCTTCGGTTACCACCTGGATGACTGCTCCCTACCCATCTGGCACGAGTCTCGCTGCCAGCCCGGCGGCACCGGACACCCTGACGCACCCACGATTCGAGGATGACCATGACCGAGACCGAGATCCACCTGTGCGAGACCGGGTGCGCCCGCCCCGCCCCGTCGACCCTCATGTGCTGGGACTGCGTGGACGACATCGTGCGGGCAGTCGAGCGGGGCTGGTCTGTATCTGATGGACTACTGGCCATCAGCCGTCGGGAGATGGCCCCCCAGCTACTCCGCACCGAAGCCACCACCCGGCCCGCCTACGGCCCCACCGAACCCATGAACCTCACCGCCCTGGCCATCCTCCAAGACCTCCGAGCATGGCGGCAGCTGACCGCCGCGGACTGGTCCCAAGTCGAGAACCCGGGATGGTGGCACCACTGGGTGCAAGCCCGCGTGCAGATGGCCGTGGACATGGTCGAAGGAGAGAAGGAGACGGCGCCGGACCTCGCTGGCGTCCGCCACCGGGTCAAGCAAGAAGGCGCCTACGTGCCCATGCTCGTCGGCACCGCCACCGCCTGGCTCGCCAGGTACGGCATCTACGTCGACAAGAAGCGAGTGGGCATGTGGGCCGCCCGCGGCAAGCTCCACCCCAACGGCAGGGACCACACCGGGACCGCGCTCTACACGCCAGCCGCCATCGTCGCCGCCCTCCACCCGACACGCGACCCAGAAGCACTCATTGAGGTGTAGTTGAGGCGTGATTGCTGTATAGTTGGGTAACAGCAGGGACGTTTGCCGTCCCCACAAAGACCGCCGGTGGTGGGTTGAGGGTCCTGTTCGCGCTAGATACTCCCCACCATCGGCCCCCACTTCACGGTGTGGACAGCCCGGACCGAGCATCGACGAGAACCGCCGGCAGCTAGAACACACCGTGAACACTTCAACAGCCCCGTTGTCTGGCAGGGGGCGACCCGGACGCAATGCATATGCGTCAAGGTGCGAACGGGCTACCCCAAACGCTGGGACGCCGGCGGGCCCGCCACTGTCAACCAACTTCAACACCGAGGATCGGAGGACGGAGGCCGCACCATGGCAGCGGCATCCGTGTGGGAGCTGGCGGCCCAGAAGTTCGAGAAGACGGCGCCCGAGTACGCCAGCCCCTTGGACATGGCCACCGCCCTCGACCCTCGAGTGGTCCGCACCCCAGCACTGGACCTCATCAACCAGCGCCTCGTGGAGACCATGAACAAGCCGGACGGCCGGCTCATCATCTCCATGCCACCCCAGGAGGGCAAGAGCCAGCTCGGCTCCCGCCGCTTCCCCCTCTGGGCCCTGACCCAGAACCCCGATCTGCGCGTGGCCATCGCCTCCTACGAGGCCAACATCGCCCGCCGCTGGGGCCGCGTCATCCGCGACGACCTCAACCAGTACACCGACCGGCTGGGCCTCCGCGTCCGCCCCGACCTGGCCTCACAGGCCGAATGGCAGCTGGCCAACCAAGAGGGCGGCGTCTTCACTGCTGGTGTCGGTGGGGCCATGACCGGCCGCCCCGTGGACCTCATGATCATCGACGACCCCGTGAAGGGCCGCGAGCAGGCCGACTCCCCCACCATCCAGGAGAAGACCTGGACATGGTGGACCGACACCGTCCTGACCCGCCTCGCCCCCGGCGCCCCGGTCATCCTCATCTTGACCCGCTGGTCCGAGAACGACCTCGCAGGGAAGCTCCTCGACGATGAGCCGGACGTGTGGGAGTTCCTCAACATCCCAGCCCAAGCCGAAGGCGACAACGACCCCCTCGGCCGTGATCCTGACGAGTTCATGATCTCCGCCCGTGGCCGCACCACCGCCCAGTGGGAAGCCCGCAAGCGCTCATCCGGCCCCGTCACCTGGGCCAGTCTCTACCAGGGCCGGCCTTCCCCGGCTGAGGGTGGGATCTTCCCCACCGACTGGCCGACCTACGACACGCCCATCTGGGTGCAGCACGACGACGGGCGCCGAACCGTCCCCGGAATCGACCGTGAAGACCACGAGCTCATCCAGTCGTGGGACCTCGCATTCAAGGGCGGCGACCGGTCGGACTTCGTAGTCGGACAGGTCTGGTTGCGAGTCGGAGCCGACGTGTACCTGCTGGACCAGATCCGTGGCCGCATGGACTTCAACCGAACCCTCCAGGCCGTGAAGGACATGACCGCGAAGTGGCCACAGGCCGGCGCGAAGTTCATCGAGGACAAAGCGAACGGCCCCGCGGTGATCAACAGTCTGTCCCAGTCCATCCCCGGGATAATCCCGGTGGAACCCGAGGGCGGCAAGGTGGCCCGCGCCAACGCCATCAGCCCGTTCGCGCACGCCAAGAACATCCACCTGCCAGCCGCGGCCCTGCTGTCCAACGTCCAGGACCTCCGGGACGAGGCCCTCAACTTCCCGAACGCCGCCCACGACGACACGATCGACGGCATGACCCAGGCAGTCAACCAGCTACTCCTGCGCCCGCTCACCGGCGGCCCGCAAGACCTGGATGAACTGGTCCCCGACACAGAGATGGATTGGTCCCTCTCCCCCTACTGACCGAAGGAGGCCGCCCGTGGGCATTCTGCAGACGCTTGGTCTCCGCCAGTCCCCCGCCGTCCGTGAAGCTCTTACTGCCGGGCCGGACCCGGTCGTGGTGGCGGAGGTGGATTCTCTGACGTTCAAGTTGGAGAAGGCGCAGGAGGCCATCGCGGACCTGCAGCGGGACAACGCCGGCTGGGCCCGCATCGGAGCCGAGACCGTGGAAGTGGATCACTCCACCCTCGTGTCCAACGCCAACCTCGTACGGGCCTTCTCCGGGATGAACCCGCTCATGGTGCGGGCCAAGGCCATCCGTGGCGCCTACGTGTGGGGCGCCGGCTGCACCATCACCGCTCCCGACAACGGGCAGATCGAGGGGCGCCGCTCCCAGGACGTGTCCGCCATCGTGGACGCCTACGTGAAGGACGCCGGGAACAAGGCGGCCGTGTTCGGTGAACAGGCCCGCATGGACCTCGAGGGCGACTTGTTCGACGACGGCAACGTGTTCGTCGGCCACTGGGTAGACCCTCTGTTGGGGACCGTCATGGCCCGCGTCATCCCGTTCGATGAGGTCACCGACAAGCTCACCGCCCCGGGAGACCGGGCCACCACCCACTACTACCTTCGTGAGTGGACCGAGCAACTGAACACCGAGGGCACGCCTCGCCGGATGGCGGCCTGGTACCCGGACATCGACTTCGACCCGATCAACAAGCCCTCGGTCATCAAGGGGAAGCCCGTTCTGTGGCCGGGCAAGACCACCCCCGGGTACGGTGGCGGCGCTGCGATCTGCCACGTGAAGGTCAACGGGGCCGGCCGATCCCGCAAGTGGGGTGTCGGTGACGGCTTCCCCGCGATCCCGTACGCCCGCATGTACAAGGAGTTCTTGGAGGACTGCTGGAACCTGTACAAGGCGCTGTCGAAGATCGCCCGTGTGATCAGCTCGAAGACCGACAAGACCCAGACGGCCCGCGCCGCTGCACAAGCCACCAACGGCCCGGCGGGTGGCACCCTGTACGGTTCCGACCTGCAGGCGAACACCCCGTCCTACTCCGGAATTGAGCCGGTCAAGGGCCGCCCGTTCGCGTCCATGGTCGCCGCGGCCACCGGTGTAGCCGTCACCATCCTCACCGCCGACCCCGGCCAGGAAGGTGCCCGTGCTGTCGCCGAGACCCTGGACAAGCCCATGCGGCTCACGTTCGAGAACCGGCAGAAGCTGTGGGCCGAGTTCATCCGCGCCTCCGTTGGGTACCGGATCAAGCAGTCCGTGAAGGCTCCCCGCGGGGAGTTGAAGGGCCGCATCGAACAGGTCCGGGACCGCACTCAGGTGGTGTTTGCGGACGAGACGGACCAGACGGTCACGGTGGACTTCCCGCCAATCGAGGATGACAACCTCACCATCCTCATGGATGCCGTGAAGATCGCTGACGAGACGGGCAAGATGCCGCCGGTGGAGATCCTGCGGCTCATCCTGCGGGCGTTCAACGTTGAGAACGCTGACGACATCATTGATGACGCTCTTGACGATGACGGCAACTGGATCGACCCCAACCAGACCGCAGCCGACGCCGCAGGGCAGGCCGCGGCCAATGCCCTACGCAACGGCGGAAACCCGGCGGACGTCCTGTGATGTGGGTCCACGCCGCCGGTTGGCTACTGCTGTTCGTCGTCATTGCGGTCCTGCTGCTGGCCATCACCTACCAGCCCACGGGCAAGGTCGGCGGGTATCGGCCGGAGGACCCACCGAGGAAGCCGCCCGCGCCGCCGACCGACCCGGGGAGCTCGTCGCACCGAGGAACACTCTGAGGGGGTGCCCGCATGGCTGTAACCGATGAGGTTGTGCAGCTGGTGCGGGCATCCCGTGACCGGACCGTAGAACTCACCGACCAGCAGGTCGTCGCCATCACCCGAGGATGGGTCGATGCCTGGGACGAGCTCACCCCCAAGTTTGCCGACGCTCTCACCGTCTTGCTGGCCACGGACGCCGACACCATCCCAGCCAGCGTGATCGCGAAAGACCGGCGCCTCGCCCAAGCCCTGGCCGCCGCTCGGTCCCGCCTGGACGAGCTCGCCGCCCTGACCAAGGTGACCATCACCAACGACCTCGGCACCGCAGTCCTGGACGCCGTAGACGCGCACCTCGCCTCACTGCAAGCCCAACTCCCGCCCGAGGCCCCCGGGGTCACGCTCGGCACCCTGAACGATGACACCCTGGACGCCATCGTGGCCCGCTCCACCCAGCAGATCGCATCCACCACCGCAGCACTCGCCCCGGCCGCTGAGGCAGCCATGCGCGCCGAGCTCATCCGCGGCATCACCGTCGGGGACAACCCGAACACGGTGGCCCGACGCATCATGACCCGCACCGAGGGAGCGTTCAACGGTGGCCTCGCCCGGGCCGCCCGCATCGCCCGAACCGAAATGCTCGACGCCGGCCGGGCCGCCAGCCGTGCCAGTGCACAAGTCAACCGGGACCTCATCACCGCCCGCATCTGGATCGCATCACTCGACTCCCGGACCTGCGGATCCTGTCTCGCCCAGCACGGCACGGAATGGCCGGTCGATCAGTTCGGCCCCGAGGACCACCAGCAGGGCCGGTGCACGTTCGTGGACAAGACCAAGACCTGGGCGGAGCTCGGCTTCACCGGCATTGAGGACGACGAGCCCGACCGGCCTGCCGAGCGAGACGACTGGTGGAACAGCCTCACCGAAGAGACCCAGGACCGCGCCCTCGGCAAGACCCGGGCCGACCTACTCCGCAACGGGGATGTCACCTGGGCGGACCTATCCACTCGCCACGAGAGCCCCGACTGGCGGCCGTCCTACAGCCTCACCCCAGTGAAAGACCTACTCCCCCAGTAGGTGCGCCCGGTAGTTCGCCGCGGGCCGGTGCTCCACCGCCCCGCAAAACCGGCACTTCACCCACATCGCCCCACCGAACGACGCCAAATGCACACCGTCAAGCACCCACTGGTGCCCATCCGGGGTGCACACGTTCGCGTCATCATCCACCCCAACAGCCTAGGAGGCATCGTGGCGACTCTGCTACAGCAGCGCATCCATGAGGCCACGACCACGGCGCCGGCCAACACCGGTCCGGGCCGTGTTCTCCTGACCATCATCACCCCTGGCCAAGGATCGTCCGGCCAATACTCAGCAGAGATGCTCGAGCGGGCCGCCAAGGACAAGGCGTTCCCCCGAGGCACCCAGGGCCACGTGAACCACACGACCGCCATGGAAGACATGGAGCGCCCGGAGGGTGACCTCCGGAACCTTGCCCTCGTCCTGACAGAGGACGCCCGGTGGACCGGCGATGCCCTCGTCGCCGAGGCCCGTGTCGGGTCCGCGTGGCGTGACTTCGTGACCGAGTTCGGCGAGTTCATCGGGGTCTCCATCAGTGCGGCCGCCGAGATCTCCGAGGACGGCACCGTGAACCGCCTCATCCCGGACCCCTTCAACCGCGTGGACCTAGTGACCGTCGCCGGCCGCGGGGGACGCATCGCCGAGGTCCTGGAAGCGGCCCGAGTCATCGAGTCCCGCTCGATGCGGGCCACTGAGACCACGAACGGTGACCGCAACGGGTGGCTGGCGAAGGCCGTCTACGACACCCACGGCACGGACGGCTCGTACGTCTGGTTCGAGGACTTCGACGACGACTACGTCTACTACTCCACCGATGAGCGGTACACGACTCGCACCTACCGGCAGACGTACACCGTCGACGGGTCCACCGTGACGCTCGAGGGCGGCCCGGAGCCGGTGCGCCGCCGCACCGAGTTCGACCCCATTACCCCCACAGATTCCCCGTCCGGTCCGGCCGGGGTCAACGAGAAAAAGGAGGGCGCCACCATGGCGACCATCGATGACAAGGAACTCGCCGACCTGCGCGAGTCCGCCGGCCGGGTCACCGCGCTGGAGAAGGAACTGAAGGACGAACGCGACGCCCGCGAGGAAGACGCTCGCAAGGCCGCCAAGGAAGCAGCCGAGGCCCGCAAGGACAAGGCCCTGGCCGCCGTCACCGAGGCGTTCGGCAAGGACGCCCCGAAGTTCTACGTGACCGCCGCCGAGTCGGCCGCGAAGGACGACGACTACGACCACGACGCGTTCGCCGCCATGGTCACCGAGGCCGCAGCCGCCCGTGAGTCCGCCAACGGCGCCGGCACCCCCTCCGGCGTCGGCGACACCGCCGCCACCGGCTCCGAGGACATCACCCCCGAGTCCGCCAGCAAGGCCGTCGCTGAGGCGTTCGGCCGCAACGTGAAGGAGGCCTGACCGTGGCCAAGAACATGCGCCTCCCCGAGGCACTGCACATCTCCCTGCCCGTCCCCGCCTACGTCGTCCCCGGTTCCCCTGTGGCCGTCGGCGCCTTCCGCGGCATCGCCCAGACCGAACGATTCCCCGACGGCACCGCCACCGTGTGGCTCAACGGCTCCGCTGACGTCACCGTCACCGGCGCCGTCGCCAACGTCGGAGACCCGGTGTACATCACCGCCGCCACCGGCGCACTCACCACCACCGCCACGGACAACCTCCTGTTCGGCTTCGCACTGGCCACCAAGGCCGCCGCTGCCGGACCGGTCGAAGTCTCCCTGCTCAACGGCCCGGCACAGGCCTGAAGGAGAGAAACACCATGACCATTCTCAACACCGAAGAACTCCTCCTGGCCGAAGGCTGGGAGAAGCGCAACGCCCCCTCGCAGGGCTTCCTCACCAACATGGTCGAGGCCGCCAAGCTATTCAACGACGGCATGAAGCGGGGCAACCCCTTCAAGAAGGCCATGCTGTCTGAGGCGCTCACCCGGGGTGACTTCAACATCTACCTCGGCGCCGCCTTCGACCGGGAGATGCTTGCCAAGTACGAGGATCTGACCCCGGAGTGGCAGAAGCTCGCCCGGGCCACCACCGTGAAGGACTTCAAGCCGAAGACCTTTGTCGACCTGTTCGGCGGCCGTGGTGCCCTCGATGAGGTCAAGGAGGGTGCCGAGTACAAGGAGCGGAACAAGGACGCGGCCAAGTACGAACTGGCCGTGAAGAAGTTCGGCAACCTGTTCAAGCTGACCTGGGAGCTCATCGTCAACGATGACCTCGACGGCCTGACTCAGCTGCCGGCCGACCTGGCCCAGGGCGCAATCGAGACCGAGGACAAGGCCGCCTTCGAGGCATTCGTGTCCGCCGCCGGTCCGAAGGCAGACTTCTTCAAGTCCGCCAACGGCAACGCCGTGGACAACAAGCCGCTCACCCGCGCCAACCTGCAGGCCGCCTACGTGGCGATCAGCAAGCGCAAGGACAAGAACGGCAACCCGTCCCGGGTGGCCAACTCCAAGATGCAGCTGGTTGTCCCCGCTGCCCTGATGTTCGAGGCCGAGCAGCTGGTGTCCACCCCGACGATCCCGAACCCCGAGGGCGGGTCCGGGATGATTCCGAACCCGCTGGCCGGCAAGTTCACCGTCGTGGTGTCGGACTACCTGACTGTGGTGAACACCTCGGCCAAGGCGGACACCACCTGGTACCTGCTGCCCGCTCCGACGGCGTCGCGTCCGGCCCTCGTGGTCGCCAAGCTCCGCGGCCAGGAGAACCCGGACATCCGGGTCAAGGCCGACCAGGGCCAGCGCCTCACTGGTGGGGCCATCTCCCCGGAGGAAGGCTCGTTCGGCGATGACACGATCGCCTACCGCGGCCGCCACGTCGTGGGCGCCGGCACCCTGGATCCGATGCTGACGTACGCGTCCACCGGTTCCTGATCTTCCCCTCTGAATGGGTGGGGCATGTGAGCACCCAGCGCCAATAGCTGGCACCTCTGCCCCACCCGCCCCCTTCAACTTCATAGCGCCGGGAGGTACTGCCGTGCCCATCAACTTCACTACCCCGGTTGGACTCGTCCGTCTGAACATCACGGACCTGGACGAGAATGCCCCGCTGCTCTCGGATGACATGATCACCGGCCTGCTGGTGGCTTCCGATGAGAACGTGAACCGAGCAACCGCCCGGGCGCTGCGCATCATCGCCACCTCTGAGGTGCTGGTCGCAAAGAAGATCCGCACCCAGGACCTCTCGTCGGATGGGCCGGCGGTGGCCGCTGAGCTCCGGGCGCAGGCTGACGAGTACGACGGCCACGCCAACACTGAGGACGGTGAAGCCTCGTTCATCGGCTACGTGGCCCCCGGGCTGTCTGGCCGTCATGAAGCCGAAGAGTACGGACGCTGGCCATGGTAGGCCTCCCGAATCACCAGGTCATCCCACCGGAGTGGCAACAACACCATAGGCCTGTTGCCGAGTCCACCATGACAGGGCTTTGTCGGGTTCATGGTGCCGACGCCCCGCCGGTATGGCCGGACGTAGAGCCCAGCCCCGGTCCTGCGTACGCCAGTGACGTGCCCTGCCGTGTGCAGCAACGCACCGGCGAACGCGAGGCCGAGGTCGTCTCTCAAGACGTGAGCACCCGTGAGTACCTCGTGACCCTGCCACTTTCACGGATGCCGGACTTGACCGTCACGGGCTCAGGCCCGTACATCACCGTCACCGGGTACAAGCCCGGCCACGACGGTGACCCGCACCTGATCGGACGCCGCCTCAAGGTCACGTCCATCCAGCGCGGAACTCTCGTCTGGGAGCGTGACCTCACCTGCCTGGACGACCTCACCCAGGGCGGTGGCTGATGGGTGCAGGCGACGACATTCGGGCCCACGCCAACCGGCTACAGACCGCCCCGGGGAAACTCCGGCCCATGGTCGTGGCCGCCACCGTGAAGGCCACGATCGACACCGCCAACGGAGCCCGGGAACTGGCGCCGGTGGACACAGGCATGCTCAAGGGTTCCATCACCACGGAGACCGGAACCGACGGCAGCGCCGTCTATGGCCAGGTAGAGGCCGGCGTGAACTATGCCGCGTACGTCGAGCACGGCACGTCCCGCATGGCACCCCAGCCCTATATGTCCCCGGCATTCGAGAAGAACAGCGCGAAGTGGTTGGAAGCCCTCGGCCAGCTCGGCGGGAAGGCGGTCACCTGATGGCAGGCATCCCTGACGCTCACCCGATCTTTAAGCACATCGAAGCCCTGATCAAGACGGTCCGGTCATTCGGCCCGACCCGCGTCGACACCGGCAAAGTCCCCGCCGGGATCACCACCGTGGGCGGCCACATCCTGCCGTACTGCGTGCTCTGGCCCGGAGCCGGATCCCCCTACGACCAGGAGCCCGTGGCTGGCGGCCCGGACCTGCAGGGCCAGGAGTTCCGGTTCAACACCACCGTGGCCGCCACAGAGACATGGGCGGTCCTCGGTGCCACCGGCGAACTCAAAGCGGCCCTCACCGGCGCCCGGGTCGGCTCCGGCATCATCCGGCCGGCCCTTTCCCAGCAAGCCGCGACCGTCCTCACGGACACCGACATCTCCCCGGCCCGCCCATTCCTTCCCCTCTCCTGGACCCTGACCACCACCCGCAACCCCGAACAGTAGGAGGCCCCCGTGCCGAAGCAGTCCCCTGATGGCCGTGTGTGGGCCATCCGAAAGAACGACGCCACCAAGCAGAAGTTCCGGTGGCCCGCCCACCTCGTCGAGCTCGACGACAACCTCGACTTCGCCCCCTCGGAGAAGAACCGGCGCCGCGTCACTGAGCCCGAACCGAACACCACCCCCAAGGCCAGCCGCGTGGCCGAGCCGAAGGACGCCTGACCATGAGCAACGAGATTCCAGAGGGCTACGAGCCCGCTGAGAACGCCGCAGCCAATGACATCGTCATGGACGCCCTTGAGAAGGCGCTGGCCGCGCAGGACCGCGACCCCTACGGCGAGGACAGCCCAATCGAGCTGATCGGGCTGTCAGACGCTGTCGTCGAGGCACTGCTCAAGGCAGGCGTCGCCATTCCCGAAGGGCTGCAGAGCCCGTTCACTACACCCCTCACCCAGAAGGAGTCCTGACCATGACCGTCACCCCCATCTCTGCCCTGCCCCCGCGAACGTTCGCCGAGCAGCGCCGCAAGATCACCGTCCTCACCGCACCCCCGACCGAACCCCTCGGTGCGCTCACCGTCGCCACCCTGACGGCCGGCATGGACGCCGCCTGCCGTGTCGCCCAGGAAGGCACCCGGTTCGCGGCCACCGCCTCGGAGACACTGAACCAGCCCGCCGTGTGCGAGCCGTCCTCGGCTTCCGTACCCGCCCGCTCGAACTACGAGGGCTCCATCGCGGTGTTCCGGTACTTCGACGAGACGAACCCGGGCGCTGCCGACCCGACCGGCGACGTCCTGTTCCAGGCCCTCAAGGTCAAGGGCACCCCCGTGTACGTGGTGGAGTCCCTGACCGGCAAGGACTGGGACGAGGAGTGGGAGGCCGGCGACGAGTACTCCGTGTTCGCCGTGACCACGGACAACTGGCAGCGCCAGGCCGACCCTCACGCCGGGTACATCCACGTCACGATCCCACTGACGGTGCAGGACGCCGAACTCAACGGCGTCGTCGCAGGCACCGCCGGGGCCTGACCCACTGAACTCCCGGTCCCGGCGTGCTGATGGGTCACCGCCGGGACCGGGTCCAGCCCCTCCTGATCACCCATCGAAACCCATCAAGGAGAACCCATCATGCGACTCATCTCCCTCGGCGCGACGGTGCACGCCAACGCCGACCACATCACCCACCTGCAGACTGAACTCATACCCGAACGGAACGCAGGTGTGGTCATCATCCACCTGACCGGCGGGGCCAAGATCAACTACCAACTCGACCGCCTCGGCGTGCCACTCGCGAAGCAGGCCGACGACATCATCAAGCAGATCCAGGAGGCCGCTCGTGGCTGACCTGGACCCAGATACCTTCGACCTCACCGGATGGCTGGCCGGCCACGACCCGGACGAGTACCGGCCCCGACAGACCGTCACCGTCTACCTCATCCAGCCCGGCCTCAAGGACGAGCTCGACCGCCTCCGCGAGGAGCACACCAACCGTGACGCTGCGGTCAAGCGAGCCGAGACCGAGAAGCTGCAGCGCTCCGTCGCCGAGCCGTCCGCCAACGCTCACCAGGTGGCCCTCAACCGCATCGAGGCCCGCATGGCCGAGCTCATCGAGCAGGTCGACGAGGCGAAGCGGGAAATCACCATCATCGGCATGATCAACCCCGAAGTTGAGGCAGCCACCGCCGACATAGAGCGCAAGGACGCCGCCGGCCGCACCTACGCCCTGCTGGCCGCCTCCGCTCGAGTCGACGGCAAACGCGTCACCGTCGATGGACTCAAGGCCCTGCACTCCGCCATCGGCCAGGGCCAGTGGCAGCAGCTCGTGAACGCCTTCAACGAGGCCACCTACGGCGATCCGACCGGCGGCGTCACGGCCCCTTTCTCGCCGAGGTCCTGACCCGAGACCACGCCCGCCCCACCCTCGCCCTGCTCGACACCAGCGTCCGTTACCAGCGGGCCCCGTCGGCGTGGGTGGGCGGGGACGGGACTTGGACGGATCGGGACCACCTGCTCACCCACGCCCACACCCTCTACCAACGGATGCTCTGCCCCGACTGCGGGCGCACCCTCACCGAGTGCGGATCCGGCGCCTACAACGTCCAGACCCGCATCTGTGAGCCGTCGGCCGCCATCCAGCGCTGGCGAAAGGAGAACAAGGACCCCGCCCCCGGGATCGTCCTCTTCGCCGTGCCCTCCGAAGCCGCAGCCGACTCACCCACCGTCGCATCCGCACCCGCCTGGTGGCGCGAGAAGTACGGAACCCCAACCGAATAGAAGGAGGCCACCGTGGCGGATGAAGTCGTACGGTCACGGTTCGAGGCCGAAACCTCCGGGTACGACCGGGCGATGGAGCGGTCCGCGAAGGTCACCGACAAGTTCGCCGACTCCGCAGACAAGGCCGGCAAGGCCACCGAGCAGTCAGCGCAGAAGCAAGAGCGGGCCGCTCAGAATGCCGCCAAGGCCCAGGACCGTTCCGCTGACGCCGCCGGCCGCCTCCGCGTCGCCCAGCAGAAGCTCAACGACGCCCGCACCAGCGGCGACACCACCCGCATCGTTGCCGCCGAGGAAGGCGTGGCCAAGGCACAGCGCGACGTTGAGCGCACCGCCCAGGAAGCCGCATCCGCCCAGGACGCCCTGCAACGTGAGCTCGCTGGATCCGGGGACGCCGCACAGCAGTCAACCGGCAAGTTCGAGCGTCTCTCCAAGGCCGTCAAGGACCACCGCGGCGACATGGAGCAGGTGGGTACCGTCGCCCTCGCCGCCGGGGCCGGACTGACTGCCGCTGCGGCTGGCATGGGTAAAGCCGCCATGGACTGGGAGACCGCGTGGGTCGGCGTCAATAAGACCGTCGATGGATCAGCCGAAGAAATGGCAGCCCTCGAGGGCGAGCTCCGGACCCTCGCCACCACCCTGCCGGCCACCCACACGGAAATCGCGGCCGTCGCCGAGGCAGCCGGCCAGCTCGGCATCGCACGGGAAGACGTGGCCGCGTTCACCCGCACCATGATCGACCTCGGCGAGACCACCAACCTCACCGCCGAAGAGGCCGCCACCACCCTCGCTCAGTTCATGAACATCATGGGCACCAGCGCGGACGACATCGACAACCTCGGATCCTCCCTCGTGGCCCTCGGCAACGACGGCGCCAGCACCGAGAAGGACATCCTCATGATGGGGATGCGCGTCGCCGCCGTCGGCAAGCAGATGGGCATGTCTGAGGACCAGGTCATGGCCCTGGCCTCCGCGATGTCCTCCGTGGGCATCGAAGCTGAGGCTGGCGGTACCGCCATATCCATGGTGATGAAGAAGATCGACACCTCCGTCCGTGAAGGCGGGGACTCCCTCACCGGGTGGGCCGAAGCGGCCGGTGTCTCCGCAGAGGAGTTCGCCAACGCCTGGCAGAACCGCCCCGCCGAGGCCATGGTCATGCTCACCTCCGGGCTGGGAGACGTTGCCGCCAACGGTGGAGACGTGAACGGCATGCTCGCCGACCTCGGCGTGAAGGGTGTCCGTGAGGCAGACACCATGCTTCGCCTGGCCCAGTCCGGGGATCTGCTCGCCGAGTCCTTCGAAACTGGCGCCGAGTCATTCGCGTCCGCGTCCGCCCTGGCCGACGAGGCCTCCAAGCGGTACGAGACCGCAGAGTCCCGCATCGCCGTGTCCTGGAACAAGATCAAGGACTCCGCGATCGACGCCGGCGGGGCCATCCTGCCCGTCGTCGCGACCGTGACCGAGTCCATCGGTGGCATTGCCGAGGTGTTCTCCGCCCTGCCTGACCCGGTGAAGGCCGGACTGGGAGCCCTGACCGGTGCCGGTGGCATCGCCTTGTTGGCCGCCGGCGGGTTCCTTACCCTCGCCCCCCGAGTCGTGGACACCGTCGACGCCATGCGCGGCCTCGGTGTCACCGGCGCCCGGGCAAAGTCGGCACTCCGTATCGGTGGTATCGCCACCGGTGCCGCGGTCGGAATCACTGCCCTCGTGACCGGCCTGACCGCCCTCTACAACTCCACACGAGACGCTGCACCTGGCGTGGAGGAAGTCGCCAACGCCACGCTGAAACTCAACGAGGCCGGCGACTCGGCCGACCTGGACAGCAAGTTCGACTTCTCCGGAATCACCACCCACGTCAACGGGTTCGGTGACGCGCTCAAGCGCATCGACCTGTCCAACCCGATCAAGCACGTCCAGTCCTTCGGCGACACCGTCTTCCAGCAGGACAACGTCATGTCACAGGTGCGGGACACCATCACGTCCCTGGACCAAGCGCTGGCCACCATGGACGCCGAATCGGCAGCGCAACAGATGAACGCCCTGCGCATCGAAGCGGAGTCCGTTGGCCGCATGGACCTGTCCTCCTGGACCGAACTGCAACGGGTATTCCCGGAGTACGCGAAGGGCGTGGAGGCCGCGGCCAACGCCACCGGGCAGGCCACGTCCGAGGCGGACCTGTTCCAGGCCGCCATGGGCAACCTCCCGGCGCACATGCAGGCCGTCGCCGAGGGCGGAGAAGCCGCAGGCGAGGGAGCCGCGGCCGGCGCCGAAGGAATCAACGAGCTCGGAGAAGCGGCCGAGGAAACCGAAGAGTCCCTGTCGGACATCGTGGACGCCATGATGACCCTCGGTGTCATCAACCGCGACGCGCAGGCGGCCACCGATGCTCACCAGCAGTCCCTCCGGGACCTGGCCGAGTCGTTCAAGGAGAACGGCATGTCCATCGAAGGGAACACCGAGAAGGCCGCGGCCAACCGCGCCGCCACCCGCGAGGTCGCCGAGACCGCGTGGGACGCTGCGGCGGCCCTGGCAGAGCAGGGGGCCGCGCACGGAGATGTTCGTGCCGAGCTCGAGTCCGGGTATGCCGCCCTGTACGAGACAGCGCGTGCCTCTGGGATGAATGCCACGGCCGCCGAGGAATGGGCTAAGGCCCAGCTTGGCATCGACCGGGACGTGGAAGTGTCCACGTGGATGGATGAGTCTGCTGCTCGTATGGCCGAGTTCACCGGGCAGGCTGTCGAAGCCATCCCTGGGTACAAGGGCGTTACCGTCGCTGTGTCCGAAGACGGCACCGCCGGCTCCGTGCAGGAGAAAATCAACGAGGTCACCGGCAAGACGGAGCACATCTTCGTCACCGAGGACGGAACGACGATCGATGTCCAGGCGAAGATCCGGAACATCAACGGTGTCGAACGCACCGTCTGGGTTGATGACAACGGCACCGTGTACGGGACCCAGCAGGACATCAACAACATCGAGGGCACCGACGTGGTCGCCCGCGCCCATGCCGAGACCGCGGCTGCTGAGCGTGAGTTCGCCCAGTTGGCCCGGACCCGGTCAGTGAAGTTCGTGGCGTCCGGGCTGAACAACCTGAGCAGTTCCCTGTCCGGGATGATGAACCGCTTCGGTGGCTACACAGGCGGCATGGTGGGTCGAGACTTCGGCCTGCCGCGCCTGGCCAATGGCGGGCGCCTGCCCTACTACGGGTTGGGCACGGACACCATCCTCGGCATTGGGTCCCACGGAAGGCCGACAGCCCTTGTGGATGATGGCGAATTTGTGGAGCCGGAGCCTATGACGCGGAAATACCTCGGAGTGCTTGAGGCGATCCGGGTGGATCACCCATCCATCCAGCACCTCGCCGGACTGCAGGGCGGGGGCACGGTGGGCCGGGAGTGGTCGGGGTCCTCGATTAACGTCGGCCTCGACTACGAACGACTGGAGGCGTCACTGGGTGGGCGTGGCGGTCCGCAGATCAATCTCGGGGGCATCCACACCATTGATCCGACAGCGGCGGCCAAGGTCGCTGTGGGGGATCTGCAGCACGCATTGGAGGTCAACGGACTATGAGCCAGATTGTCTACGTCGATGGGGTGAACATGTCGGCGCTGCCGTATGGGGTAAGGGCTACGGTCACGACCTTGGACGGCTGGTGGGATTCGCCGGAGACGCGTTCCCAGTCAGTCCCCCGCCTGGCTCGGGGCGGAGATTTCGAGGCCCCGGTCTATGACGAGGCTCGGTTCATCGAATTCGCGGCCAACATTCACGCGCCGTCGCACGAGTCCATGCACAAGATCGGCATGGTCTTCACTGGCATGTTCCGCCGCAATGGCGGGCGGGGTGCGTTCCGTGTGGACGATCACTGGCCGGGTCAGTATCAGTTCGCCAACGTGGAGCGTGCCTCCTCGATCCGGTTCACGCCGATCACGGACAAGCTGGCGCGGCTGTCGATGACGCTGAAGGCCCCAGACCCCTACAAGTACGGGATCCGCAACGAGTTCAACGGCGTGCCGGGGACCGCCATCGACATCCACCATGACGGCAATGCTGAGGCGTGGCCGATCTTCGTGGTGTCTGGGACGTTCCCCGGTGGGTTCACGGTGTACGGGTCCTCGACCGCCCCGATTGCGTTTACGGACGCCATCTGGCAGTCCGCAGGCGATGTGGTGACGATCTACTCCGGCACAGGCGAGGTCTACCTGAACGGCAACCCGGCCCCCGGCGGGTCGGTCGGACGGTCCACGCTGACGTCTGTGGCGCCGAGTGAGTCCCGCCGGGTGAACGTTATCCCCCACGACGGGGCGAACAGCACGGCCACGTACCTGGTCCGGCTGTACGACACCTACATCTAAGGAGGCCGCGTGGAGCGGGACTGGCGGTTCTTCATCGTGAGCACGAACAGCGGGGTCGTCCATCGGGAGATCTACCCGTCGGCGTTCAACGGGGACATTTCCTTGAACACAGGTGTCGGCGGATCGGTCACGATCCCACTGGCGTCCGTTCGCGACGCGGGCAAGTCGTACTGGGAGTCGCTGACCCTGCCGACCATCCGGTCCTTGTTCGTGACCTACAAGGGTGTCGCCGTGTGGGGCGGTGTGGTGTGGAAGCGGAAGTACACCAAGTCCGCGAACACGATCACCCTGACGATGCAGGATCTGTGGTCGGTGCTGAAGCGCCGCTACCTCATCCGGGCTATCACCCGGCCTGCCGAGTCCCATCTCCAGTTCGGGCCCTACTCCTTGGTGACCGCTGCATGGAAGATCGTCCAGTTCGCCAAGGATGACGCCACCTGGCGCGATGACCTGCCGATCATCTTCCCGTCCAACACGGTGGCTGGCGACACGGTGCTCAACTACCGGGGGTACCAGGCCATTACGGTGGCCGACGCGGTGGAACAGGTGATCGGTTGGTCCGGCGGACCGGATGTCTGGTTCAAGCCGGAGCGCAACACCTCTGACAGCACGGGCCGGTTCCACTGGCGGATGCAGTCCGAGGCCGCCCTCAACATGGACCACCAGATCGACGTGAACCTGGTGGGCTCGGGCGTGGACTACGAGGTCGAGCACGATGCCGAGAACGTGGTGAACAAGGCGTACGTGTTCGGTGTCGGCAACGGGTCCAAGACCGCGTCCGCGTCCGAGTTCCGCCACGAGACCCAGTACATCCAGTTGGACGGGGCGTGGATGGATCGCAAGACCCACCAGCGCCACCATCTCGTCCGCTTCGCCGGGGAACGGGTCCGCCGGAACGCCGACATGAACTACACGCACCGGATGACGATCCACCCGGATGGGTTTCCTGGCCTGCTGAACAACAACGAGTCCGCGCTGAGGATCGTGCCGGGCATGGTCGTGAACCGCATCTCGGACGACTCGGACCCGTTCCTCAACCCCAATAAGTCGTTCCGGCTGGCCGGTTACCGGCTGTCCGTCGGCGCGAACGGCGCAGACCCCATTGAGCTTGATCTGAGAGGATGACCAGCTTTGGCAGACCGTAACCCCCTCACCCTGGATCAGGGTCCGATGGTGACCACGATGAAGGCACTGGACCGCCGTGCCAGGTCTCTTGAGGCAGGGTTCTCCCTGGCCAACTCGTCCGTGGATGACGGCGAGGTGATGGTCATCGGCCCGGGTGGCCACATCGAAGGCCTGCCGCTAGAGGACATCCCAGTGGATACCGTCCCGCCGCAGGCCCCATCCAAGCTGGTGACGGCAGAGCGGTACGGTGTCCTGTTGCCGCAGTGGGACGGGCTGGGTGAGGACGGCCAGTCGATGCCGGACGACTTTGCCAGCACCACCGTGTACGCCGCCCTGTCAGCCACCGCGCCTGACGATGAGTGGGAGGCCGTAGGCACCCTTGGTGGCGGCGGCGTGCTGCCGGTGGCCGGCCGGGAGGCTAACGTGCCGGTGTTCTTCCGTGCCATCGCTGCCGATACCACGGGCAACCGTTCCGATCCTGGTCCGGCGTCTGACGGGGTGGCCCCCTCCGTGCTGGTCAACGTGGACGACATCAAGGCCGTGCTGGCCGCGGCCCGTGAGGAACTGGCGGAGTACGCGGAGACGGCCGACGCCCGCATGGTCACTCTGGACCAGAAGGCCACAGAAGCCCGCACGGACATCGACGCCGCTGTCAGCCGGCAAGGTGAGCTAGAAATCATCCTCGAGCCGCTGCCCGGTCAGGTGGAAGCGGCAGAGAAGAACGTCGAGATCGCGACCAACGCCGCCATCGCCGCCGAGGCACGGGCGACCGAGGCCAACAACAGGGCGATGACCCGGCTGGCCAACGGCAACTTCGAGGCGGGATTGCAGTACTGGACCGGCAATGCTGTTCTTGCCGACGAGGGCCATTCCGGCTCCCACTCCGCGCTCATCGGTTCAGTGGGCGACGGGATCACGCCAGAGTCGTTCATGCCCGTTGTGGAGGGGCAGATCTGGGAGCTGCAGTATTACTTCAAGGCAGCAAACGATGCCGCTGTCGGGGCGCAGATCGTGGCCGCCCTGATGGACGAATCCGGGGCGTATGTATCTGGGTACTGGAGGAATACCGAGTCCACCATGGACTGGCAGGATTCCGGCGCGCTTCGGTACACACTTCCAGCCGACGTAAATATGGTGCGCCCTAGGATCTTTCGGTCCGGTCTGGCAACCAAGGCGGCTCACTTTCTGATTGACGACGTGGTCCTCCGTGATGTGACCGACGTGGTCCGCCTCGAAATCGCCGCGCAGGAGGCCAAGAAGGCCGGCACGGATGCCCAGTCTACGGCCGCCGCACTGCAGCTCCGCGTGGACGGCGTGGACACCCGCCTGGAAGCCGCAGAGGGGCGAACCGAGGCTGTGGCCGGCGAAGCCGCCGAAGCCCTGTCCGATCTGGACGCCGCCCTCACGCAGGCGTTCCAGCAGGGTGACACGGCCGCGAAAAATGCCGCCATCCAGGCTGCCGCCTCCGACGCTACGACCAAGGCCAACAACGCTCGCACCGCCGCTGAGGCTGAGGCCAAACGACTCGCCGAAGCGGAGGCCGCTGCCGCCCAGTCTGCTGCTGAGGCGACCGCCGCTGCCGACGCCAAGACCAAAGCCGACAAGGCCCTTGCCGACGCCAAGCTCGATGCCACCAGCAAGTCCGGAGCGGCGCAGACCGCAGCGGAAGCGGAGGCTAAACGGCTGGCTACCGCCGCAGAGAACGCGGCCAAAGCTGCTGCTGCAGCCGACGCGAAGGCTAAGGCTGACGCTGCTCAGGCTGAGGCCATCAAGCAGGCCAAGGCTGACGCGACGACCAAGGCTGATGCCGCTCAGGCAGAGGCCCTCCGGCTGGCCAAGCTCGACGCTACGGCGAAGGCTGACGCGGCCAAGAGCGGGGCGATCAGTGCTGCCGCTGCTGATGCTCAGGAAAAGTTTGATGCCGCCATGTCCGCCGCTGTCGAGGCCTACAAGTCCACCGAGAATATGGTAGCCAACGGCTCGTTCGAGCAGGGCTGGACCGGATGGAACCGCGAGCACTCCGGTGGCACTGTTGACACCTCTGTGTCCCGTTCTGGCGGATCTTCTTTTCGGACTAACAACAATGGCGCGGCAAGCCAGGCAGAGTTCCCCGTGCAGGCCGGGCAGATCTGGCGCTACTCGTGGTGGTACAAGACCGAAGCTGGATTCATCTCTGGCACTCCTGGTGGTTTGCGGTTGCGTGGCAAGGGGGCCGCTGGCGTCCTGACCGACGTGGCCTCTACGGCCATGACAGAAAGCCTTGACTGGAAGCATCAGGCAGTTGAGTACGTTGTACCTGCGAATGTGACTCACTTGGCGGCGCGCTTCGCGTTCGCAATGGGTAGTACTCAGAAGAACATCTGGGTTGACGACCTCGAGTTGAAGAACGTCACCGATGTGAAGAGGCTTGAGCAAGCTGCGCTGGCCGCGCAGAACAGGGCCGACAGCGCACACGGCGAGGCCGGCAAGGCGTGGAACCACGCCGATGCCGCGATGGATGCCGCCGCGACGGCGAAGTCCGACGCTATCAAGCACGCTGACAGCCTGCCGAAGGTGCTGCACGGCACGGCCGGCCCGTCGGGCACGGCTCCGAACGGCTCAATCTGGTGGCAGCACCAGAGCACCCTGTCCGGTCGTGTCATTGGCCAGTGGAACCGGGTGAACAACGCCTGGGTCTCCACCCCGATCGACAGTGCGGCCATCGCCAACCTGGACGTGGGCAAGCTGACCGCCGGCAGCGCCGAGGTGGCCGAGCTGGTCACGCAGAAGCTCCTGGCCAACCAGGCGATCATCAACCGCCTCACGGTCGGAATCCAGGCGTGGATCAGTGGCGTCCTCATCAAGGATGGGGCTATCGACGCCTCTAAGATCACTGTCACCGACGAACTGATCACGGACATCTTCGGGGCCAATCGGGCGCTGATCGAGGACGAGTTGGTGGTGCAGGGGAGCCTGTTTGCCAATAACGCCACCCTTATCTCGGCAGCCATGAAGACCCTCTCCGTCACGGAGAAGGCCCAGTTTGCCGACGCCTATGCGGATCAGCTCTACGCGGCTATGGCTGTTATCGAGAGGCTGCAGGCCACTGAGGCCTGGATCGGCGGGACACTCCTCAAGGACGGGGCTGTCACCACTGACAAGATGACAGTGACGGAAACGCTGTGGGCGGCGCTGGGCCAGTTCGTGGAAATCACGGCAGGCATGATCAAGGCCAATGCCTTCGAGGGCCAGACCTTTACCGGCGGCCGCTTCGTGGGCGCGCTGTTCGAAACACTGGCCGCAGCGAACCGGGGACTGAAGTGGGACGGCCAGGGCATTCGGTCATTCGATCCGAATGGCAATCTCATGTTGCACTTCGACTCCGCGACGGGCAAGCTCATCGTCGGGCCTAACGGCATCATCGAGGGCGGCAAGATCCAGACCACGCCCGTGCCGTCCGACCATGTGGTCGGGGCCCACAACTCGGTCTACATGAACACGAACGGCATCAGCGTCGGCACTGCTGGCGCGCAGTCCGGCGACGCGCTCTGGTACGTCTCCGCCCGCGACGGGCACATGTGGGCCGCCGAGGCGCAGATCGACCGGCTGGTCGGCGGCCTCGCACTCGAAGGACCGGCCTACTCCTACGCCGCTGACGGCAACTGGAACATGCCACAGCCTGTCGAGTCCGAGGCGCAGCTCACCACGAAGGCCTACGTCGATAAGCAGGCGGGCGGCCAGTGGGCTTTCATCCCCCTTCGGAACGGCTGGACAGCATTCGGTCAGGGCTATGCCGGGCCGCAGTGGCGCCGTGAGGGAAAGACCGTTCGCTTGCGTGGGGTCCTCAGCGGTGCCATGGCCACCACTGCCATGTCGGTTCTGCCCGCCGAGGCGCGGCCGACATACCCGCAGCTGCTCAATGTCCGCGCATGGACAGCCCAAACGGCGCCCTACCGCCTCAACATCGCCACCGACGGCACCATGTCCCAGACCGGACTCACCACCGTGCCGTCCTGGATCTCCTTGGACGGCGTCACCTACCCCATCGACTGACGCAACGGCACCCACTAGGTCGACCTCATCCGGTCCACCATTCACGCCCTGATCACCACAATCCGAGCACAACCAGAACAGAGGCCCTGACCACACCGGTCGGGGCCTCTGCCATGCTCAAGGAGGGCAGATGACGCAAGCCAACGTCCTCGAACCAGCCGGGACCGGCGCGCTGCGCCGGCTCTGGCTCCGCATTCACGAACCCCGTGTCGTCGCCCTCATCCACTTCTTCACGTACACCGTGCTGCTGTGCGGCGGCATCGCCGCCCTCTGGGATCCGCCCACATCCATCGCCGGACAGATCGGCCTAATTTCAATGCTCATGCTGGCCGGAATGCTCGCCATCGGCGGCGCAATCGGGGCGGTGGCCGTGCTGCCCGGATGGTGGTGGGTCGAGCGCTACGCCACCATGCTCATCGTCACCGCGGCCACCATCTACGCCGTCATCATCGGCACCCTCCAGATCACCTCAGCCGGCAACCGGCTGCTGCAGCTGTCCGTCGTGCTCGGACTGATAGGCCACGTCATCGTCCGCATGGTCCGCATCTGGGACCGGCCATACGATCCGGCACGCCGAAACCGCTGACCACAGCGAGAGGGAGGGGCCAGCGTGGACCCAGCAATCATCACCGCACTCATTTCCGTACCCGGAGGGTTCATCCTCAAGGCCGCCTATGACGGGATCCGTCAATGGAGCGTCGGCAAGAAGGACGAAGCCCAGCGGATGGCCACCAAGCTCGACGAGGCCCGAATAGAGGCCGGCAGGTCCCGCCGGTTCTGGTACCTCTGGCGCGAACACGCCCACCTGGTCCGCCGACTTCTCATCGACAAGGGAACCCCCTACCAGGAGCTGCCACCCATCCCCGAAGACCAGGAGAACTGACCATGCCAGTAGAAGACCGATCCCGGTTCACCAGCGCCTTCGGGAAGCGTGACATCGACAACGGGCCACGAGACCACTGGGGCGTGGACTTCGGCGGCCCTACGCCCGGCGAGTCCGTGTTCGCCAAGGCCGCAGCAGATGGCGTCATGGAGTGGATCAAGACCATCCCACTGCGCTCCGGCCCGGCCATCGGCATCCGGCACCCGGACGGGTCACTGACCGCCTACCTCCACACCCGCCGCCACAAGGTCAAGCCGGGCCAACAGGTCAAGCGCGGCGAGGTGATCGCCGAGACATGG
This sequence comes from Citricoccus sp. K5, assembly GCF_902506195.1. Classification (NCBI taxonomy): domain Bacteria; kingdom Bacillati; phylum Actinomycetota; class Actinomycetes; order Micrococcales; family Micrococcaceae; genus Citricoccus; species Citricoccus sp. K5. Next base: position 3,964 of record NZ_LR732819.1, on the reverse strand, counting down.
CACACCGGCATCCCCCTGTCCAACGGCATCCACCTCCACTTCGAATGGTGGGACGACTACCGCGACCACCGCAGCGTGTTCAACCCTCTCAGCAGGCTCGCCCAGTACGGGTGGGTCATCAAGGACGGTCGGCTCTACGACGAATGGGACGGCCGCGCCACCGCCACCCCGTCCAGTTCCACCGATAAGCCGTCCGCCATCATCCCCGCAGCACCAGCACCCCAAGAAGGAGAACTCACCGTGAGTGATGTCAGCAAGATCATGCATGAACTGGCCCAGATCCGAGCTCAGATCTCCGGTGGCCACGTCCAGCAGCTCGGTAAGCACGACGAAGAGGCCGCACGGGACGCCGGGGACAGCCTCGCTGACACCCTCGCCGAGGTGCGCTCCACCGTCAACGAGCTCCGCGCCATCGTTGGCACCACCAGCCGCACGTCCGCATGGGTCATCGACCCCGAGACCGGTCAGCAGGTCGAGGTCTACCTCTCCGGCGTCCTCCAGCGCATCGACGGCAAGCTCTCCGCGCTCGTGGAGTCCGCCGAGAACGCGGGCACGGTGGAACCCGACCGCGTGCGCACCCTCGCCCCCGCCGTCAATACCGTGAAGGAGGCCTGACCATGGCTGTCACCCAGCTCGCACCCGGCACGCCGACTCAGGTTGCTCACCCGGCGAAGACCACGGTCCGCACCGTGGTGCAGACCCTCGTGGCCGTGGCCGTCGGCATCGTGGTCCTCGGCCCGCCGATCATCGACGCCATCGTCCAGGAGGAGGGCCTGCCCGAGCAGACCCGCGGCCCGCTCCTGGCCGTCTCCGGCGTCGTCGTGGCCATCGGCGCGATCGCCGCCCGCATCATGGCCATCCCCGGCGTCAACAAGCTGCTCGAGCGCATCGGCCTCGGCACCGGCGTCGAGAAGGAACCTGGCCGCCACGTCGCCTAATAGCCGGTCACACAAAGCCAACCCTGACGGCCTACATGGCCGACCTCCCCGGCGGGCCCCCACCACCTCACTCGAGGTTGGTGGGGCCCTTCCGTCTGTTAATGGTCATGTCGTCGCCTATTCACTTTTGTCGCCTCCAATGAGCCTGACAGCATGCATTCATCGCATCGCAGAACCATCGTCGAAAAAAGGTGGCGCAAATTTCGTGTGAGGGGTTTTCATGAAGCGCTCGTTGAACTACGGTTTGCAGGGAACGGCCAGGAAAATCTAAGGGAGATTCCAGGCGCATTAGACGGGATAACTTTTAGATGGGAACGCTTCATGCCCACAATTGATGGCGCCCGATTGACCGATATTTATGGGTATCGTGAATGGCGTGACGAGGATCCATACTTGGATGCGTATCATTACGGGATCGACATTGCTGGCGTCACTCCCAACACCCGCCCGGCAATTTTCGCCGCAGCTAATGGCCAAGTGGAGTTCGTCGGCTCCTATGTTGTTCCGAATCGGAATGGTCAACATATCGGCATTCGACACCCGGACGGCACGCTCTCGTTCTACGGTCACATCAGTGATCCTCGCGTGTCTCAGGGTCAGAGAGTCGGCCGAGGTCAGCGAATCGCAACGATGGGCAACACGGGTACAGCGAATGTCCACTTGCATTTTGAGTCTTGGGTGACCGATCAGACTACTCACAGAAACCCGATTTCATGGCTCAGTCAATACGGCTGGTCACTTTCGGGTGATCGTTTACGAGACACCGGTGATTTCCCGGATGATCCCACATATGGTAACTATCAGGAGGATGAAGTGCTTTTTCTTTACGGGGCCAGCAAGGGTCGAGTTCTGTCGGGCGGCGTCTTCGCCGGGGTGCACGTTTCGGTAATTGAGCAGGCACGGGCCGCAGGGATCCCGGTCATTTCGCTCACCGATGCCGGGCACGCAAGCTTGGTTGCCTCATTCGGTCTGTCCTGATTTAGCGCCTGACCTCCTCGGTGGGGTCATCGCACCTCTTAGCGTGAGTCTCTGTCTGGGATTCACTGCGCTCAAGTCATTGGGCTTCGCCCTGATGGCTGGCCTGGACACCGCAGAGATTGGCCAGGCGTAGCAAGTTCGAGTTCCGAAAAGACGGGCGAAACACATGGCGCGAAATCTGTCGCGAAGAAATGTACTCCTTGGCACCCTCATATCAGTATCTTCGACTGCCCTGGTCGGTCAAGGCGTAGCCAGCGCCAGTCCCGTCCGGAGCCCACAGGCGTCCGATTTGCTTGTGGGGCTTCAGGCGGGGATGACCGTGTCCATCGGCGTTGATGCCGGGCACGTCGGCACGGTCCACGCTGGCCGTCAGGCGGCTGCAAGAAAAAATGCCGGATCAAGCAGTAGCAAAGAGGCCTTGCGTTACAACTGGGCCGAGAATAAGGACGTCGGGGGTGATCGTGCCGCTATCGCGAGTCCGACAGAGCCTTTCGCCTACTCCAATGCCAGTGGAACGGGGCTCTATCCTAGCGGGTCCCTCCCAGGGGGCGAAGGACTCGACAGCTTAGGTCTCTGGTTGTCCCATACTCGGGCGTCAGACGGTGTTTCTGCGCAATTGTTGCCCGGTGCTGAATTCGTCTCGGATTTCTTACTCAAGGCCGAGACGCCAGATCGCAGCGAGGACATCTTTCCTGACATCCCGGAGGTTGGTCGGTGGCAAGGGCGAATTGAATCGACGATGCTGTCGAATGAATCGACGTCGGGGAAACTCGAGTTCTCCGAGCCAAAGACTGATCACTCCGAAAGTGGGTTCACCTACTTCCAGGGTCTTGTGCGGTTCACTACGGATCAGCCAGTGAACCTCGGTAGTTCCGTGACTCGCGTTGAGTTCTTGCCACGCGTGACCTGGAAGTCGGAGATGTACTTGTCCTTGCGCGTCTCTAGTGTCTTGCGATCCGGTGTGATTGAACTGCGGCAAGGTAATACCGTTGAGCGGCTGGACATCGCGCACGACGGCATCACAGATGTTCGACTGAACCGATAAGCACGACCCCGTGGGGACGCTCCAGGACGGTCGGCGCGTCCCCGCAGTCGCTAGCATTCGTCAATCTCAGCGGATGCTAGAGAAGCTAATCTGACTCGTATGACCGACAGCCCCCGCCTACTCCACCCGGAGTGGGTGCTGTTCTACCGGCAGGGCATCACCCCCGAGAAGATCGCCGAGCTCAACGACCACCCCGTGCAGAAGGTCCGTGACTACCTGGGCCGCATCACACACAAGTACCCCGAGATGGTGGCCGGCCGCCTGTACCTCCACGACCAGCCCCGGCCACGGCCCACGACGGTCGTGGATCGCGACCGTCGGTGGAAGGCCGCCCACGCCCGCGTGATGGCGTTCATTGAGGAGCACGGCCGGCGCCCGTACCGGAACTCCTACGACGATCCCGAGGGGCCCCTCTCCCAATGGCTGTCCACGCAGCGCTCCGAGCACAAGCTAGGACGGCTGGCCGTGCACCGGGCCCGGTGGCTCGACGAGACGATCCCCGGCTGGAAGACGGACACCCGCAGCCTTCACCACGACGCAGCATGGAGACTCCGCCTGATCGACGCCGTCCAGTTCCGGAGAGAGCACGACCGGTGGCCGAGGTCTGCCGGTCCGGAAGACCCACTGAGCGACTGGATCGGCCACCAGCGCACCAGACACCGCACCGGGAAACTCCCCACCGAGCAGCGCCGCGCCCTGGACCGGGACCTACCCGGATGGCGGGACTGAAATCTGTGGCGGTTCTGTGGCGGTTGAGCCGCCACAGAGGGCCCGAATGGACCACAACTTCTAGTACATCCGTTCGACTGTCCGATATGCCGACGCCCCTGGATCACCGCAATCTAGAGGCAATACAGGGGCGTTAGCAGAGGTAAGCGGGACAGGCTGGCTTGTACGCCGGGTTCTGTACCGGGAGCGGTCACCCGCTTCCCAGCGACGGCCATCCATCTAGGCCCGCCGTTGCCGGCGGGCTCAAGCGGCCAACCCGGATGCTCGGGCGGGC
>NZ_LR732818.1 GCF_902506195.1 Citricoccus sp. K5 | reverse complement strand
TCTCGGCGATCGGCGCGGCCAGCCGGTTCGGGGTCGTCATCAAGTCCGGGGCGGCCTTCGAACGCCTCGGCGGGGTCCGCCACCTCGCCGTGGACAAGACCGGCACCCTGACCCGCAATCAGCCCACCGTCACCGCAATCCTCACCATCGATGAGGTCTCTGAGCAGGACGTGCTGAGCTGGGCTGCCGCCCTGGAACGGCATAGCACCCACCCGCTGGCCGCCGCGATCACCGCAGCTGCTCCCACCACGCCTGCGGCCGCCGACATCACTGAGACCGCCGGGCACGGCATCACCGGCCGTCTCGATGGCGCCACGGTCACCGTCGGCAGCCCCCGATGGCTCAGCCCCGGTCCCCTCGCTCAAGACGTCCAGAGCATGGAGGGGCAGGGCATGACCGTGGTTATCGTCCACCGCGACGGGTCGCCGGCCGGAGCGATCGGGGTCCGGGACGAGCTGCGCCCCGAGGTCCCCGCCGTCGTGACCACCCTGACCGGCCAGGGCATCGGGCTGACGATGCTCACCGGCGACAACACCCGCACCGCTCAGGCGATCGCTGCTCAGGCCGGCATCGAGGATGTGCGCGCAGAGCTGCGCCCCGAGGACAAGGCGGCCGCCGTCAATCAGCTCTCCGGTGCCGGGCCGACCGCGATGATCGGCGACGGCATCAACGATGCCCCGGCCCTGGCCGCCGCCGATGTCGGCATCGCCATGGGCGCCTCCGGTTCGGATGCGGCTATCGAGTCTGCCGATGTCGCCTTCACTGGCCATGATCTGCGTCTGATTCCCCAGGCTCTGGCGCACGCCCGCCGCGGCCGTCGAATCATCAACCAGAACATCGTCCTGTCACTGTTGATCATCGCCGTCCTGGTGCCGCTGGCCATCACCGGCGTCCTTGGATTGGCCGCCGTCGTGTTGGTCCACGAGGTCGCCGAGGTCATCGTCATCCTTAACGGCCTTCGCGCTGCCACCGGACGACGCTCCACCCTGGAGCCCCTTACCGACCGGCAGGCTCAGCCCGCCACCGTGGGATGAACCTTCGCTGTGCCTGCCGGACAGAGACTCCGCAGACACGGTGAAGGCCTCCCTGCCAGCGCCCTCCAGTTCCTTTCAATGTCTTCACGCGTCGCGCGGGGGTTCAGCCGATTCACCCTGCGCCGGGAAACGGGCGCACCACGAAAGGTAACGAATGAAAGACCGACGCAGGTATCCCCTCGTGCTCCTGACTGTCGGGATCGGGGTCGGCGTAGCGGTCCTGGACCAGTCGACCAAGTGGTGGGCGGAGCACGCCCTTTCCCTGGGTGAGCGAGTTCCGATCCTAGGAGATCTGCTCGGGCTCCAGTTGATCTATAACCCTGGCGCGGCCTTCTCGCTCGGCACTGACGCGACCTGGATCTTCACCATCATCTCGGCTGTGGCCGTCGGGGTGGCGATCTGGTTCACCCTTCGGGTCCGAACTCTGTCCTGGGCCATTGTGATTGGGTGCCTCGGTGGCGCGGCGGTCTCCCACCTGGGTGACCGGCTCCTGCGCCCACCCTCGGTCGGGCAGGGGCATATCGTGGACTTCATCGCCTATGGAGACTGGTTCATCGGCAACATAGCGGACATCTTCATCGTCGGCGGGGTGGTGGCCGTGCTCATCTTGGCCACCACGGAGCACGACCGCGACACCGCAGAAGCCCCGCAGTAGCTGCCACCAGGACACCTGCGCCGCCTGCGTCGGACGGCAAGCCCTACGGAGCAGCCCGTCGATGCCGGACGGGACCACAGGGATGCAGCGCTGTCTTGCACACGGCGACCAAGATCTTCGCGGTGGCTGCCTGCGGCATATGACTGTCTCTTCGAGGTCGCGATGCCGTTCGATAGCCTGACCTCATGGAGATGTCATGTGCTGATTGTGGATGCATGGTCAAACGGGGCGAAATCGTGCGCGCTTGCAATCGCCATCCGGCTTGTTGTTGCCGGGGTGTGCCGGTCGCGCATCTCAGAGAAGCACGGGGCGAATAGCGCACATCGCGGAAGGATCTCAGGACCCCGTGAGCGCGGCGTAAGCCCAGCTGGCGGTCACCGCGATATCCCGAGTCAGACCCGGAGCTCCTGGTTGGGGCCGATTTCAACGTCAACCGCATCACAACCCGTGACGGCCATGGCCGCGTTGCCCTCGGCCGTTGAAGCATCCGACCTCTGATCTGGTATCAGCCCAGCCCGGCTCGAACCGTTCGCACCGGAGCGGTGAAAACGGCCACGGCACGCGAGGGCCCTATTAGGGCCGAGTACGGGCCGAGACCGGGATGAGTTGATGTGTCCACCACGAGAAGGCGGCAAATATGGAGGGTTTCGTCCTCGTTCTGGCCCTGGCCGCACTGCCGGCGGCCGGCAACTTCCTCGGCGGACTGACCGCCGAGCTGCTCACGGTCTCCGGACGGGCTCTGTCCCTGTCCCTGCACCTGGCCGCGGGCATCGTGATGGCCGTGGTCGGGCTCGAGCTGATGCCCGAGGCGCTGACCGCCTCGGACCCATGGGTGCCGATCCTGGCCTTCATTGGCGGCGGAGCCCTGTTCGTGGGCATCGAGTGGCTCATTGGCTCGATTCGGAAACGCCTCGGCGCCGGTGGCGAGGTCAGCGGGCCGCTGGCGATCTTCACCGGGGTGTCCCTTGACCTGTTCAGCGACGGGGTGATGATCGGCACCGCAACCGTCCTGAACCCCTCTCTGGGCCTGCTGCTGGCCATCGGCCAGGTCCCGGCCGACGTGCCCGAGGGCTTCGCGGCGATCGCCACCTTGCGACGGGCCGGCATCCGCCGCCGCACCCGCATCCTCATGGCGGCCGCCTTCGCGGCCCCCATCCTGATGGGGGCCACTCTGGGCTATTTCGCCCTGCGCCAGGCCCCGGAGATCTTCACCCTGGCCGTACTGGCCCTGACTGGCGGGGCTCTGACCAGCGTGGTGGTCGAGGAAATGATCACCGAAGCCCACGAACACCCCACCAGCAAATGGGAACCTATCGCCCTCACTGGCGGTTTCGCCCTCTTCGCGGCCATCTCCGCCTACACCTAGGCCCGCAACAGCGGGACGGCGGCCAGACACTTTGCCGGCCGTGGTTGGTGCCGGTTCAGCCCATGGCTGTGAGCAGCTCCGCGCAGGTGTGTTCGCACCGCCGGCAGGCCTCGGCGCAGATCCCGCAGTGTTCGTGCATCTGGGCGTGGGAAGCACAGTCGTCCCCGCAGGTCTTGCAGGCGCTCCGGCAGGCCTCCAGCAGCGCCCGGGTGGTCTCGATGTTGGTGCCGGTCTGGCGGGACAGTACCGCCCCGGTGGCGGCACAAATGTCGGCGCAGTCCAGGTTCTTGCGGATGCACTCTCTCAACTCGGCGACGGTGTCCTCGGCCAGGCAGGCATCCGCGCAGGCCGTGCAGGTCTGGGCGCATTCGAGGCAGGCGGCGATGCACTCGGCCAGTTTCTGCCGGTCGATGCTGCCCACCTCCTTCGGGTAGGCCTCCAGCATCTGCTGCACACGGTCGGTCATGACGTTCCCCTTCCTCGGTGGAGCTGTTATGGGGCGCCGGTCGGCTCGGGCCGACCCTGTCACCGACCGTAGGTCGTTGGCGCCGGCCGGATGAAGACCTCACCCGCGGCCACGTCGGCCATTGCTCAGCCAATCTCCCTCGGCGAAAGTTCGTGTAGCTTAACTTTCATGCGGGCACCATCGAGGATGACGACAAGGGCCGAGACCGTCTCAGAAGCGGCGGCCGGGCAGTGCTGGGTCCGGCGCCAGCCGGTGCCCTGGCTGTTGGGGCCGGCCTTCGTGGCGGCGGTGGCCTACGTGGACCCGGGCAATGTGGCGGCCAACCTCACCGCGGGGGCCCAGTACGGGTACCTGCTGGTGTGGGTGCTGGTGGCCGCGAACCTGATGGCCGTGCTGGTGCAGTACCTCTCGGCCAAGCTCGGGCTGGTCACCGGGTCCTCGCTGCCCGAGCTGCTGGGCAAGCGGCTGCCACGGGGCAGGCGGCTGGCCTACTGGGTGCAGGCCGAGGCCGTGGCCGCGGCCACCGACCTGGCCGAGGTGCTGGGCGGGGCGATCGCCCTGCACATCCTCTTCGGGATCCCCCTGCTTCTAGGCGGACTGATCATCGGGGTGGTCTCGATGCTGTTGCTGGTCATCCAGTCCCGGCACGGCCAGCGGCCCTTCGAGTTCGTCGTGATCGGCCTGCTGGTGATCGTGACCCTCGGCTTCGTCGCCGGCCTGTTCTTCGGCCCGGTCTCCTGGGGTGCGGCGGTGGCCGGGATCGTGCCGCGCTTCGAAGGCGTCCAGACCGTGCTGCTGGCCGCCAGCATGCTCGGGGCCACGGTCATGCCGCACGCGATCTACGCACATTCGTCCCTGGCCCGGGACCGGCACGGCAGCCCGCTCCCCACCGCGGCGCTGCCGCGGCTGCTGACCGCGACCCGCTGGGATGTGGTGCTGTCCCTGCTGGTGGCCGGGTCCGTGAATATCGCCATGCTGCTGCTGGCCGCTGGCAACCTGGCCGGGGTTCCCGGCACCGACAGCATCGAGGGCGCCCATGCAGCGATCACCACCGCGCTGGGCCCGGTGGTCGGTATCGCCTTCGGCCTGGGGCTGCTGGCCTCCGGGCTGGCCTCGACCTCGGTGGGCTGCTACGCCGGCTCGACCATCATGGCCGGGCTGCTGCACCGGAACATCCCGCAGGCAGCCCGCCGGGCCATCACCCTGATTCCGGCGCTGGCGGTCATTGCCGCCGGGGTGGAGCCGACGTGGGCGCTCGTGCTTTCCCAGGTGGTGCTGAGCCTGGGCATCCCCTTCGCCCTGATCCCCCTGGTCGCCCTGACCGGCAACCACACGGTGATGGGGTCCTTCACCAATCGGGCGCCGTTGCAAGTGGCGGCCTGGGTGGTCGTGGGCCTGATCGTGGCACTGAATCTGGCCCTGATCGGGCTAATGGCCACCGGCCAAGGCTGATGACCACCGGCAAGGCTGAGACCCCGGGGTTGGGTAGCGTGGCCGGTATGGACCCGAGCGAGCTCACCCCCGTGGCCCAGGACTACCTCAAGGTCATTTGGTCGGCCACCGAATGGGGAGACCCGCCCATCACCACCACCGCCCTGGCCTCCCGCCTCGGCACCACGGCCCCGAACGTCGCCGACACCGTCAAACGTCTGGCCGCCCAGGGGCTGGTGGAGTACCGCCCGTACAAACCGGTCAACCTCACCGCAGCCGGACGGGACTACGCCGTGGCCATGGTCCGCCGCCACCGGCTTCTCGAGACTTTCCTGGTCACCACCCTGGGCTACTCCTGGGACCAGGTCCACGACGAGGCCGATCGGCTCGAACACGCCGCCTCCCAAACGCTCATCGAACGTATCGACGCCCTGCTCGGCCACCCCGACCGCGACCCGCACGGAGACCCCATCCCGACCGTGGAGGGCCACACCCACCGACCGGCCCACGCCATCCGCCTGGCCGACGCCGCCCCCGACATCTACCGCATCGCGAGGGTCTCGGATGCCGATCCCGCCCGCCTGAATCGCTTCAGCGGCCACGGCCTGCGGCCTGGCCAGACGGTCCGGGTGGGTGAGCGTGAGGCCGGTGAACTGACCATCAGCCTCCCGGGCAACGACCAAGCCCCGCTGGTCCTGGCCCCGGAGGAAACCAAAGCGATCTGGGTCAGCCCGGCGGCATCCGCAGGTCTTCGAGGACCTGCGTCCATCTAGGCGGAACCCGGATTACGGGGTCCCGCTCCCGGGCGTGGAAGACTAGGCCGATGACAGCCAAGGCTCCCTGCAACCATGGATGAGGCCGGCATGGACGGACCGGTCTGGATCCCGACGGAGCCCCCCAGCCTGGAGAACTTCCTCGCTCCCACCTTGCAGCCGATCCCGCTGATCCCCGCCATCGCCGTGGTGCTGGGCTTGCTGTATCTGGCCGGGGCGCTGCGGCTCTGGAGCGCCAGACGTCGGTGGCCGGTGTGGAGGACCCTGTGCTTCTTGCTGGGGTGCGCGGTTATCGCGGTGACCATGGGCGCCGGAGTCGAAGGCTACGGGCTGAAGATGTTCTCCGTGTTCATCTTCCAACAACTGACCTTGATGATCGCCATCCCCCCGCTATTGGTGTTGGGCAGCCCGGGCACCCTGTTACTGCGGGCCACCCCTCACCGCGGACCTGGCAGGGCGGTGCTGCGACTGGCCCAAGCCGGCCTGCGCTCCCGGCTGGGCCGGATCGCCCTTCACCCGGGATTCACCATCCCGCTGTTCCTGATCACGTACTACGGGATCTACCTCAGTGGGCTGGACGACCGACTATTGCCCACCTGGTACGGCCACACGGGCCTGGAACTGCTGTTCTTGGCCTCGGGGGTCCTGTTCACCATCCCGCTGCTATCCAGCGACCCCTTGCCAGCCAGGCAGGGCTTTGGCGGCCGCATGTTCGATGTGGCCATCGAGATGCCGCTGCACGCCTTCTTCGGGGTGGTCCTGATGATGGCCACCACCCCGATCGTGGAGTTCTTCGCCACGCCCCCGGCCAGCTGGGGCCTCGATCCGATGGAGGACCAGCAGATCGCCGGTGGCCTGGCCTGGGCCTACGGCGAACTGCCCACCGTGCTGATCCTGGTCTTCATCGCCCACCAGTGGTTCCGCGCGGACACCCGCCAAGCCCGCCGTGCCGATGCCGAAGCCGACCTCAACGGCACCCCGGAGCTTGATGCGTACAACGCCTACCTCGAACAACTCGCCGCCGGAACACCTCCGGGCCCATCGCGGTAAAGCCCTTCTCCGGCCTGGACTATCCGCCGGCCCGCCCTTCGACTCGTGATCGCTCATGCTTTCCGACTCTGGCGCGATCCGTTGGTACGCTAAGGGCGTTTTCTACAGGAGGTAGAAGTTGTTGCGACGACAGGCCGTGCGGCCACTTGGCCCCATCCTGGCCTTCCTGGCAGTGCTGATGCTGGTCCTGCTGGCCCCCCTTTCCCCGGCCTCGGCTCATGATGCTGTGACGGGAACGAATCCTGACGACGGGCAGAATCTGGAGACGGTCCCGGAGGCCATCGACATCGTCTTCACCGATACCCCGCTGTCTCTGGGCTCACAGATCCTGGTCGAGGACGACCAGGGCGAGAACTGGGCTGCCGGGGAAGTGGAGATCTCCGGCAATACGGCTTCTCAGGCACTCAAGCCCGACACCCCCGCCGGTGAGTACACCGTGACCTGGCGTGTGGTGTCCTCGGACTCCCACCCGATCGAAGGCACGTTCAGCTTCACTGCGGCCGGGGCCGCCGCCGACCCATCCTCAACCCCCAGCACGCCGGCCTCGAGCCAGTCGCCGCCTGCCGCCACCACAACCGAGCCCACGACGGCCCCGATGACCGACACGGCGGCACCGGCCTCCGAGGATGCCGGACCGGGCTTCCCGATCGGCTTCGTCATTGCGCTGGGCGTGCTGCTTCTCGCTCTGGCGGTCGTCGTCGTGACTGTCCTGGCCCGTCGAGGTCGAACGGACGGCCCGGGGTCCAGTGAATGACTACCGACACGCCGGCCGGGGTTTCCATGGGTCAACCGTCGAGCGCTGATCATCCGGAATCCGCAGCCCAGCAACGCCGATCGGGACGGGCCTGGATCTGGCTGGTGGCGGCCTTTGTCCTCGCCACGGCCGTCGTCGCCGCCAGCGCCGCGTTTTCCGGGGCCGTCGCCGAACGCGAGACCCTGGACCCGGGCGCCTTCGCCCGGTGGGCCCTGCCGATCGTTCTGACCGTCCATCATCTCGCGGTCGCAGTGGTGGCCGGCTGCCTACTCTTCGCGGTCGCCCTCCTGCCGCCCTGGCGTGACCGGGCAGCAGGCGCTGCCGGTGACCGAGAACAGCGGCAGGATCCCCATCCAGCCTTCACCCGCGCCATGGCCACTGCCTCCGCCGTCTCGATTGTCTGGGTATTTTCTGCGGTGGCCGTCTTCGTGCTGACCTATGCCAATCTCTCCGGGCAGCCGGTGTCCGGCAGCGAGGCGTTCGCCCGCGAGCTGGTCTACTTCGGCACCGACCTGCTCGTCGGCCAGGCTTGGGCCACCGTCGTAGCGATCGCCTTCACCGTCTGTACCCTGACCTTTCTGGTCCGGTCTCCAGTCGCCTTGGTCGCCACCACCTTTCTCGCCCTATCCACGGCCATCCCGATCTCCCTGGTCGGGCACGCAGCCGGCAGCGACGACCACTTTGCCGGCGTCGGCGCCCTGGTTGTGCACTGGCTCGGCGTCCTGGTCTGGGTGGGTGGCGTGGCCGCCCTCGTGGTCGTGGTCCCGGCATTGACCGGTTCCCAGGCCGGGGCCAACACCTCCGGTGGTGTCCCGCTGGCCAGGACGGTGTTGGAACGCTTCTCGACGCTGGCAGGTGTGGCGTTCTTCCTCGTCTTCGCCTCCGGGGTGGTCAACTCCGTGTTGCGCCTGGGGGACTGGGAGGGGCTGTTTACCCGGTACGGCCAACTGATCCTGATCAAAGCCGCCGCGACCCTGCTGCTGGGAGCCATCGGCCTAGCCCACCGCCGATGGGCCATCGGACGGCTCGAGACCGTCTCGGCCGGCCGGACGGCCTGGCGACTGGTCATCGTCGAGCTGGGCATCATGGCCAGCATCATCGGAGTGACCGCGGCCCTGGGCCGGACCGCACCACCGGTGCCCCAGGAGATCGAACCGGCGATCACCCCGGCCGAGGTCCTCACCGGCTACCTGCTGCCCCCCGAACTGAGCTGGGACCGGTGGCTCACCGAGTGGCGCTGGGACTGGCTCTGGGTGGCCTTCGTTGCCGTCGCTGCCGCCGTCTACCTCCTCGGCGTGCGCAAGGCCCAGGTCTGGCCGTGGCAACGAACCGCCAGCTGGATGACGGGACTGGCCGTGCTGCTCTACGTCACCTGCTCGGCACCAACCATCTACGGCATGGTCCTCTTCAGCGCCCACTCCCTCATGCTGCTGGCCCTGGCCGTTCTCGTCCCGCTGCTGCTGGTCCTCGGTGCGCCCCTGCAGCTGATGGCCCGCACGGTCGCCCGTCGCACCGACGGCATCCGGGGCGCCCGCGAATGGGTGGACGTCGTACGCCCAGCGCTGTCATACCCGGCCCTCAATGCCGTCGTGCTGGCTGCCTCGCTCGGGCTGGTCTACTACACCCCACTCTTCCGCCTGGTGCTGGAATACTGGATCGTCCACCAAGTCGCGAACCTGTACTTCCTCGCCGTGGGATTCTGCTTCATGACCTCGGTGATCGCACCCTCCAGCGGGCGTCCGATACCGCGAACCGCTCAGATCCGCACCGCAGCGATCCTGGCCGGTGCGCTGTTGCTCTGGGCCATCGTGCTGGCCGCCGGAGTCCTCCCGGTGCTGGAGCCCGACTGGTTCGTCAACATGGCACGCACGTGGGGGCCACCGGTCACCCTGGACCAGCAACTGGCCGGAATCTCGGTGCTGGTGGCTGGGTTCGCCCCGATGGCTTTCCTGCTGACCGCATTGATCCTGTATCGGGCCCCACGCCATGAAAGCGCACCCAGCTCGACCTCTTGAAGCGACCCGGGTGCATACCGGTCCTGCATCACCATTACAGCGAGAGGTGGCCTTCCCGGTTCTTCCATGGGACCAGCATCCGAAAGCCCCAGAGGTCTGTCGGTTCGGCACGACGATTCCAAGTAACGCCGTACGGGGATATCATCGTCGTATGACGATTTATCCTCTGCATGCCGAGTCTGCGGGCTTGAAGGACCGTGGTGCCTATGCGGCGTTGTTCCACGCCCTGTCTGAGCCGACCCGTCTGGCACTGTTGGAGCACCTGGCCACCGGTGAGCACCGGGTGCGGGACCTCGTGGACCACATGCATCTGGCTCAGTCCACGGTGAGTAAGCACCTGGCCTGCCTGCGGGACTGCGGGTTGGTCACGGTACGCGCAGAGGGGCGGTCCTCGTGGTTCCGCCTGGCCGATCCGGGCCGGCTGGCCGAACTCATGGCGATTGCGGACGAGCTGCTCAGCGCCTCAGGTGTCGCACTATCGCTGCGCGACCATCACGATCACGATGAACTGGCCGCCGGGGAGGGCTGATGGGCGCCGGACACAATCATGGCCAGGTGCCGCAGCGAGCCGACCGGGGGATGCGCCGCCGGCTGCTCGTCGCTTTCGGCCTGACTGCGGTCATCGTGGTGGCCCAGGCCGTCGGCAGCGTGGTCACCGGCAGCCTGGCCCTCCTGACCGACACCGCCCATGCCGTGGGCGACGCCTCCGGGCTGCTGGTGGCCGTCATCGCCGCGACCATGATGCTGCGCCCAGCGAACAGCAACCGGACATGGGGATTCGCCCGGATCGAGGTCGTCGCCGCTCTCGGTCAGGCAGCTTTGCTGCTCGTGGTTGGCACCTATGCCGCCGTCGAAGGCATCCGCCGGCTCTTCGAACCCCAGGAGGTGCCCGGCACCGAACTGCTGGTCTTCGGCATCGTTGGGCTAGTCGCCAACATCGCCGCCATCGCGGTGCTGGCAACCAGCCGGGGTGCGAACTTCAACATGCGCGCCGCGTTCCTAGAGGTCTTCAACGACGCCCTTGGGTCGTTGGGGGTGATCATCGCTGCCATCGTCATCAACACCACCGGATTCCAACAGGCCGACACCATCGCTGCCCTGTTCATCGCCGCCCTGATCGTTCCCCGCGCCTTCATGCTTCTGCGAGAGACCGTGCGGGTGCTCATGGAGTTCACCCCCAAGGGGGTGGACCTGGACGAGGTTCGGACCCACATCCTGGAACTGGACCACGTCCGCGAGGTCCACGATCTGCACGCTTCAATGATCGGCACCGGCCAGCCAGTCATCACTGCCCACGTCGTCGTCGATGACCGGTGTTTCGAATCCGGACATGCCCCGCAGGTCCTGGAAACGATGCAGGCCTGTTTGCGGGAACACTTCCCAGTCTCTTTCGACCACGCCACCATCCAGCTCGAGACCGCCGAGCTGCGAGGACGGGAATCGGGCGCAGTCCAACATGCCTGAAACGAAATAATTACCCCCACGGGGTTCTCACCGACGCGACAATAAGCAGTCGATAATAGTCCGACGCTGACGTCCGCGACAGGCGAATCCGAGTCAAGGCCGGTGGGGTTCCTCGCCTGCTCGGAACACCACAGGCGGGCGGCCGCAAGCGGCCGGCTGTTTTGTCCTGGTCCGCCGGAACGGCGTCGACCAGGACGCCGGCCCTGACGGGCCGGATCTTCTTCGTTTTTTGCTGCTGTCCTTCGGATGATGCGCCCCGGCTCCACCGGCACAAGCCCCTCCTGCGTCGGGGCCGGTTCCCCCGGAAACTTCCGGTCGGCGCTCCCTCGTTCCTCGGTCGCTTCTTTCCTCCCGGAACTTTCCTCCTCCACCGCCCTACGGGTTGATGCCGGCTCCGTCCGGGGCAGCTCACTGCGTTTCGCCAGCAGGCAAAAAAATACGGGGGAACGACGAAGCGCGGGGCTGGCACCGCGACCCCCTTCACCTATCCGTGGAGGAAGAAATGACCACCTTTACCGCTACCACCATCGCTGATGTTCTCGACTACGCCGCCGGAGTTCTCGGCCTACGGCCCACCCATTCGCTGGTCGTGCTGCCGATGCAGGACAACGCCTTGGGCCCGGTGCTCCGCACCGATGCCCCCGGCACTGACGTTCCGGCGCAGACCGTGGCGGACTCGATCATCGAGAACCTGTCTCACGCCCTCGCAGATGGCGCGCTGTTTATCGGGTTCGACGCGGACCCGGCCGTGGTCCAGGCCGTGGCCGAGGCCATGACCAAGCGCGGCCTGCCAATCCACGAAACGATCCACGTGGCTGGCAACCACTACACCGCGTTCCACGGGACCGAGGGGGAATGGAACCCCGGACAGACCGCGATCGGCCTGGAAACCGCCTACAACCGGGACGAACGCGACCAGATCCCCGAGTTGCCCACCCCTGCAGGGTTGGCGGCAGAGCCCGCACTGACCGAGCGGGCCCGGCTGGTGCGCACGGACCATGCGGAAGCCATGACCGAAGTCCGGGGCCTGTGGGCTACCGTCCTGGCCGGAGCCGAGCCGACCCCCGCCCAGATCCGCACCTTGCGGGCCGCGTTCAGCCTCTACGAGTCCCGGGACCGCCTGCACGCAGACACCTACGGGGCCGGAGACGGGCCCGGGTGGGAAGCGATCTTCACCGGCGACCCGGGCGAGCCGGTGGTATGGGGGAAGGTCGAAGCCGGAGAGGCCGCCCTGCGCCTGCTGGTCACGCACGCCGACACCGTTGAGGCCGCACACCTGTTGGCCCTGCTGGCACACATCTACTGGATGCAGGGACGCGGCACCGCCGCCGGACGAACCGCAGATCGAGCCTGCGAATCCGACGCAGACAACACGTTCGCCCGACTGATCTCCCACCTGACGAACGCCGGAAAGCTGGCCCCGGTCGCCCGCGACCGAGACCGGGCATGGTCCACGAACCGGCCCCAGTGATCCCAACCCGGTAACCCGGGGGCGGGGTTATCCACAGGATGACCCCGTCCCCGGGCGCGACCACCGGGAACCTGCCTACGCTGGGAACAGCCCAACAGCAGGAGCACTAGCAGGGACCCCCCGCCCTCCCGGCGGGACTCCCTGCCAAGCGCCACCCACACCAGGAGCCCCCATGAGCGCCACCCCCCACACCATGGCAGGCATGGCCGCCGCCCGCGTCAGCGAGCTGCCCCTGGCGGCCATCACGATCTACCGTGCCGAACTGCGCGAGGCCCGACGCCCCTCCGGGGCACGGGCACGCACCGGCCTAGCGCTACGCCTGGAAGCAACGATCGCAACTCTCTTGGCCGCCGGCTACGCCGCCGCCCACGACCAACCCTGGGCGGCCGTTCCCCTCGGGCTCATCAACCTCGCGATAGTGGCTGGCCCCTTGGCGATCACCGCCCTACCAGACTGGATCGCGTGGACTGACAGTAACGGTCACGCCGTGACGATCACCGACCCCAACGCCAAGCCCATCGGGTACTGGAGTCTCGCTCCAGACCCGAGCGCAACCGGGAGCCAAGTCGAGGCGCACCTAACGGCCATGCTCGAGGGAACGTCACCCGCCGCCGCGACACGGGTGGATCTATTTACCGCCGAGCGGCACACCGCCCCACCATGGGATACCCGCCACCACACGAACTAAACTCAACCCTCCGTACCCCTCCACGGGTACCGGCCCCACAAGGGCCACCACCGGCCCCGGGTTTCGTCGCCCGGGGCCGGCCATGCGATAGACCCGGTGACACTGCGGCCACTCCTTGCAAGACACAGCAGCCACCACGGGGGAGCGCCCCCGGAGTTCCTCGAAGCCGGGGCCTAGGATTCCTCGTCAGGTAACGCGTCCAGAGCGGCGATGAGCTGGTCCTCCGCAGGGACCAGATTCCGGTCGGCCGCCGGCAGTTGATCGTAGGTGTAGGCGGAAACCGCCAGTGGTGACGTTGACCGACCCAAGGCGTATCGGACGGTGTGGTCGTTCTTGCTGCCGCAAATCAGGATCCCCACCGTGGGCGCGTGAGCCTCGCGCTTGAGCAGGTCATCAACCAGGGCGACGTAGAAGTTCAGCTTGCCGGCATACTCCGGTTGGAACTTGCCAGTCTTGAGCTCGATGACGAAGCAACGCAGCTGCTCGACGTGGAAGAACAACAGGTCGATGTAGAAGTCATCTCCGTCCACCTCGAGGTGCACCTGACGCCCCACGAAAGCGAAGCCGTGCCCCAGCTCCCACAACGTCTCGGCGATCCGGTCCATCAGGGCCTGCTCCAGATCACGCTCTGCAACAGCTCCGGACAAGCCCAAGAACTCAAAGGAATACGGGTCCTTGGCGACCTGCTGCGCCAACTCGGAATCCGGGGCCGCCAGATGGGTGCCGAAGTTCGACGGGGCGGTGCCGGAACGCTCCAGGGACCGGTTCATGATCATGTTCATCAACACATTCCGCGACCACCCATGCTCCACGGCCGCGGCAGCATAACGGTCCCGCGCCGACACGGCATCGAGCTTATCCAGCAGGACGCGGACGTGGCCCCACGGCAAATGTCCCACAGGCTGTGGGACATTTGGGTCCCAGTCCGGCCACGCCGCGGCGAAAGCCCGCATGTAGAACAGGTTGCTGCGGGAGAAACCCGTCATCTGGGGGAACTCAGCCCGCAGATCCTGGGCCAACCGGCCAATGACCCCGCTACCCCAGCCCTGGTGTTGTTGCCGGGTCAGGCTGTCCCGCCCGATCCTCCAGTAGAGCCCGAGCAGGTCCGTGTTGACCCGACGCAAAGTTTGTAGACGGGCGCCCCGGACGTGCTACTTCAGCCAGGCTAGAAAGGCCGGGTAATCATCGGGCAGGGCGAGCTCAGCGGGATCAGTCACGGACCGCATCCTATCGACGAAGGCCAGTGCCTAACCGTTGAGCTCCCGCGTAGTGCGATCAACATTTGGAACGCCACGAACAGTCAACAACCTGGACCGCTGCCGCCCACTAGAGGACTGTGGCGATCCCTCTCGAAAGAACGGCCGCTACAGTCCTCCAATGGTCAGCACCAGACAGAAGATGGTCAGGAGAGCAAAAGCTCGAACGCAAATGGACCGAGAAGAAAGATACTCGCCCCAGTCCACGTGACCCATCGGGGGAGAGGTAGGCGCCGGGCCAACATCAGATTGACCCACATGAAGACGGGCACAAGAATCAGCAGCCATGCTGCGCCGATACTCAACCCCAGACCCGGGGAATCCAACTGGCGATAACCGATAGGACCGAAATAGTGAAGCAGGGCGAGATAGGCCATCCCCAACGGAACATAACTCACCAGCCCGAACATCAGTGAATCGCCCTGGGTTTCTTGGAGACTCCTGACCTTGGAAACGAGGATGGGGTTATGCCGAAGGACATCTCGCAGGATCAGCCGACCACGCGTCGGTACAGCGCGGAGGAGAAGGCCGCGGCGGTACGCATGGTCCGTACCCTGCGCGCTGAGCTGGGTACCACTCAGGGCACCGTGAAGCGGGTGGCTGAACAGCTCGGTTACGGGACGGAGTCGGTGCGGACCTGGGTCAAGCAGGCCGACGTCGATGACGGCCACACTCCGGGCGTCACCACCGATGAGGCCGCGAGAATGCTGGCTTTGGAGCAGGAGAATCGCGAGTTGCGCCGCGCCAACGAAATTCTCAAGAGGGCTGCTTCTTTCTTCGGGGCGGAGCTCGACCGCCAACACAAGAGATAGTCGCCTTCATCGACGCCAACCGGCACGAGTTCTTCGATGGCCACAAGCTCGGAGTCGAGCCCATCTGCACCGCCCTGCGCCAAGCAGGAGTGCAGGTGGCTCCGAGCACGTACTACTCCGCGAAGTCCCGTGCACCCTCCGTGCGATCGAAACGGGATGCGGTGATGGCCCCGATCGTGCGGCAGCTGTGGGAGGAGAACTACCGGGTCTACGGGGCTCGGAAGATCTGGAAGGCCGCCCAGCGCGCCGGCCACCAGATCGGACGGGACCAGGTGGCCCGTCTCATGAGTGCCGAGGGAATCGAAGGAGTGCGACGAACCAAGAGGGTACGGACCACCCGCCCGGATCCTGAAGCGCCCCGTCACCCTGACCTGGTGGGCCGACAGTTCACCGCCGAGACGCCAAACCAGCTGTGGGTCACCGACCTGACCTATGTGCCGACCTGGGCCGGCGTCGCCTACGTGTGCTTCATCATCGACGCCTGCTCGCGCGCGATTGTCGGCTGGCGGGTCGCCTCGCACATGCGGACCTCCATGGTCCTGGATGCAATCGAGATGGCCCGCTGGTCCCGCGGCACCACACTGACCGGCTTGCGCTGCCATAGCGATGCAGGATCGCAATTCACATCGATTCGCTACGGGGAGCGGCTGGCCGAGATCGGGGCGGTGCCCTCGATCGGCACCGTCGGCGACAGCTACGATTGTCAGTCTGTTTCTGCCGCGTCCCGCAAGGATGAGGTAGTCCTGGCCGGAGTGTTCTGACCCTTGCTTACGATTGGCCCGTAGGGTGCCTTGGCGTTGATCTGTCGAGCCTCCGGCCGGG